>NZ_JAQZRK010000039.1:0-43589 GCF_028737495.1 Enterobacter cloacae complex sp. 2022EL-00981 | reverse complement strand
GATCTACGATACAGGTTCGTGGCCTAAGGCCGGGTACGGCATGTGGACTGCCTGACAGAAAGAACTGGCCGGTTCTTTCTGTACGGGAGGATAATACAAGGCCGGGTAAGCGCAGCGCCACCCGGCACTCTCTCACAACGGCACGAAGAACCTGAATCGCGCCCCGCTCACCGACTCCATCAGCCTGATCCCTCCCCCGTGTAGTTCCAGCATCCGTTTGACAATCAACAACCCTAACCCACCGCGATTCTCCCGCGATGCTTGCGGATTCAACGCGGAAGGCCGCTGGAACAGATCGTCGCGCAGCGCGGCATCCACACCGGTTCCTGAATCGGCCACCTCAACCTGTAGCTTTTCATTCTCCTGCCATACGGCGAGACGGATCTTGCCGCCGGTAGGGGTATGGCGGATGGCGTTATCCAGCAGATTGGTCACCACGCGCTCTATCATCGAGACATCGGCATACACCAGCGGCAGCGGCCCGGGAACGTCTATCTGGAGCTGAAGCTCGCGCGTGCGCGCCGTGAGCTCAAACTTTTGCGCCACGTCGGAAATAAGCTCTCCCATCGCAAAACGCTCGCGCTGGGGCTTGATGCCGCCGTGCTCAAGACGCGCAAGCTCAAACAACTGCTGTGACAGATGACGCACCTTTTGCCCCTGACGCAACGCCGTGGTGAGGTATTGCTGATGCTCCTGCGGCGTCAGGGTGGCGGATTTCAGCGACAGCGTTTCCAGATAGCCCAGCAGCGAGGTCAGCGGCGTGCGTAAGTCGTGGGAAATATTGGCGATAAACTCCCGACGCTGGCGGTCGCTGTCGGCCAGCTGATCCCACTGGTGGGTGATTTTGCGTGCCAGCTCGATAAAACTGTTACGCAGGAGCGCCACTTCATCTTTTGCTGCCACATCCGGCTGTTGGACCGCCAGCGCGCGTATCGCGCTCATGCTGTCATGCTCCAGCCCGGCCACTTCACGCGTCAATCGTTTAACCGGACGCGTGACCCAGTACCAGATCAGTAAGCCCGCCAGCAGGCCAAACAGCGCCACCCACAGCATTGACCAGAGCACCGTACTCCACAGCGCCTTGTGCCAGGCCATGTCCGCCAGCGCGTTCGACTCCTCGCCCTGTAAAATAATATACAGATAGCCTTTAAGCTCGCCGTCCTGACGTAACGGCGTCGCGCTGAACACTTTCTTGTTCTGGCTACGCGGATCGTCGCCAAAAACCGGCATGGCCGCACCGCTGAGGAACTCCTGTACCGGCGCGAGATCGATGCTTTGTCGCTGAATATGGCCAGGCGGGGCGGCATCGGCCAGAATATCGCCATCCGGGGAGACGACGTACAGTTCCACGCTCGGGTTGAAGGTCATCAGCCTGTCAAAGAGCGGTTTCAGCGCGGTACGGTCGACCCTGCCCTGGGCGTTCAGAATTGGTTCGCGCTGCACGATCTGTTGCGCCAGGCCGCCAGAGAGACGCTGAACCATGGCGTTACCATACTGCATGCTGCTGTAGAGCTGGACGGCGCAGGCGACGACGGCACAGAGCATCATCAATAAAATAAACAGCAGCGTCAGGCGCTGGCTCAGGCTAAAGCGGCGCATCATGGTGCGGCTCCGCAAATTTATAACCTTTGCCCCAGACGGTGCGAATGATCTCCGGCTCGGCAGCGTCTTTTTCAATCTTGATGCGCAGGCGGTTGATATGGGTGTTAACGGTATGCTCGTAACCTTCATGCTGATAGCCCCACACCTGCTCCAGCAGCGCCAGACGCGAGAAGACCTCGCCAGGATGGCGGGCAAAGAAGTACAGCAGTTCAAACTCGCGCGGCGTGAGATCCACTATCTGGCCGTGAAGCAGCACGCTGCGGGCCAGCGGGTCGATCGTCAGGCCATGCGCCTGAATATTCCCGGCACTCTGCGCCTGCCCCATCGCCTGCTGGCGGCGGAACAGCGCCTTAATGCGCGCAATCAGCTCCTGCACCGAGAACGGTTTTGCCAGATAATCATCCGCGCCGGTTTCCAGGCCGGTGATCCGATCGGTTTCGCTGCTGCGGGCGCTAATAATGATCACCGGCAGGTAGCGGGTCATCTGGCGAATACGACGGCAAATCTCCAGGCCGTCGACGTTGGGGAGCATGAGATCGAGGATCACCGCGTCCCACGGCTGTTTTTCAAGGCAATGTAGCGCGTTGCCGCCGTCGGGCTCGTGGGTGATGGTGTAGCCTTCATCTTCTAAATTGAGTCGCAGAAGTGCCGCGATATCGTGGTCATCTTCCACCAGCAGGATCTGCTTCATGGGTAAGCCTTATTTCATCTCTTATGACGTAAGCTTACCTGATTTCGCAGGGTTGAAGAGTTCACATTTTGTTGAAGATTTTGCGGATGTCATGCCGGGTGGCGGTTACGCCTTACCCGGGATGCGGGTTAACAACGTCAACACTTCATAATGCGCGGTATGCGGGAACATATCGAAAAGCTGAACGCGTTCAACGCGGTAGCCCGGCAGATGAGCGATATCTGTCGCCATGGTACGGGCGTTGCAACTGGAGTAAATAATGTAATCCGGCGCCATCTGGCTCAGATAGTCGCACAGCGCCTTGCCAATGCCCCGGCGCGGCGGGTTGACCAGCACCAGCTCCGGCACGTTGCCCTGGCCGGTCGCGAACTGCGTGGAGTCCAGCGCCTGGAAGTGCAGATTGGTTAATCCGAGCTCAGCGGCAGACTGTTTCGCGCAGGCAATCGCTTCGGCGGCGATCTCAATCCCGGTCAGCTGCATCTCGGGCGTGGCGCAGTGCAGACCAAATCCCCCGACACCGCAGAACAGATCCCACATATGATGGATGTTTAACGCCCACACCCAGTCGCGGGCGGTGGCATATAACGCACTCGCCACCGTCGGGTTGGTCTGGAAGAAACTTTGCGGGCGGATCCACAGCGGCACGTCGTTGAACGTTTCCGCCAGTGCATGCTGCCCGGTGAAGAAGATCTCTGTCTCCCCCTCCATAATCGCCATATGCACCGGCTGAATATTGGCGGTAATGACCTTCAGCTGCGGAAGCTGCTCCTGCAGCCACGGCAGCGCCGCGCGCAGTTGTTCCAGCTTGGCTTGCGAGCGCAGCACGAAACGCAGCATCATACCGCCGTCCATCTGGCTCTCGGTCAGGAGGAGATATTTCAGCTCGCCGCGCTTACGGGCGACGTTATAAGGCGTTAACCCCGCGCGGGCAATCAACGGTTTAAGCGCCGCAAAGACCGGCTCAAACGAGGCAGGATAAAGCGGGCAGCCGGTGAGATCTTCCGGCGTACCGTCGCGATGCAGCATGCCCAGTAGCGGTTTTTCTACGCTGCCGCTGACCACCATTTTGGCTTTATTACGAAAACCCTGCTCCGGGCCGCTGACGGGGGCGCACCACTCACCCACCGCATGTTCAGCCAGCAGCTGTTGCAGGTCGGCCATTTTGGCGGTGAGTTGTTGAGAGACCGGCTGTTCTATCCACTGACAGGAGCGGCAGCGTCCGGCGTCATAGAGTGCGCACTGCATAGGAAAACCTTAAGAATAACGAGGGCTGCGATTATACACATTATTGCAGGCGGAAGAACCGCCGGCTTGAGGCTGGAGCAAAGAGCAGCAGGAGCACCAGCATATCGGGTAATTTCTGCATGACCAGCGCATGGAAGATCTCACGTTTGGATCCACCGGCAATGCTGAACAGCTCCGGATAACCATAGCCCAGCGAGGCGGCCCACAGATAGCTGGCGGCGGTCACCTGCGTCAGCAGATAGACCCAGCGCGCCCAGTTGCGCCCTTTAACCAGCGAAAACGCGCAGTAGATTTCGATAAACACCAGCACAAGGCTGCTGAGGAATACCAGCGTGAGGTTCCAGGTTTGCACGCTGCGGTGAATGAACTCACCGATGCCGCGCGCCCCCAGGGTGTTGAGGATCATCAGTACATCAAGACAGCGGATCATAATAATAGCGAGCGCCGCCACCTGCACCAGCGCAGGTACGTTTGGACGAGCGTGCGTAAGACGTGATTTTTTTAATAATCCCAATGTTTTACTTCCCTGAAAAACAGTGCCGCGTCATGCGCGGCACATCACTGGAAATAATAATTCCTTCAGCCGCGTCTTGCACGCTGGATATCGCGCACGCGCTGCTTTTCCGCGCGCGCCATCAAATACCAGGCGATAAATCCGACAATTCCGACCACGCCGAGGATAATCGACGCCAGGGCGTTGATCTCCGGGTTCACCCCCATGCGCACGCTGGAGAAGACCAGCATTGGCAGCGTCGTCGCCCCTGGCCCGGAAACAAAGCTGGCGATCACCAGATCGTCGAGCGACAGGGTAAAGGCCAGCAGCCAGCCGGAGATCACCGCAGGCATAATCATCGGCAGCGTGATGATGAAAAAGACCTTCACCGGCGTGGCACCGAGATCCATCGCCGCCTCTTCAATGGAGCGATCCAGCTCGCGCAGACGCGAGGAGATGACCACCGCCACGTACGCGGTACAGAAGGTCACATGCGCCAGCCAGATGGTGAGCATGCCGCGATCCGCCGGCCAGCCAATGGCATGCGCCAGCGCCACAAACAGCAGCAGCAGCGACAGGCCGGTGATCACGTCCGGCATCACCAGCGGCGCGGTGATCATAAAGGCAAAGCCGTTCGAGCCGCGAAAACGCCCGAAGCGCACCATCACCAGCGCGGCAATCGTGCCCAGCACGCAGGCCATTGTGGCCGCCAGCGCCGCGATGGTCAGGCTCAGCCCCACCGCGCTCATCATCGCATCGTCGTGGAATAGCTCGCTGTACCAGCGCGTCGACCAGCCAGCCCATACGGTGACCAGTTTGGAGCTGTTGAACGAGTAGATCACCAGCATCAGCATCGGCGCATACAGGAAGGTAAAGCCGATCACCAGGATCGCAATTCGCCACGGAGAGCGCACTACCGGTAAGTTGTTCATCCGTGGTCTCCCATCTGTTTCTGCTGATGTTTGTGGAACCACATGATCGGCACGATCAGCAGCAGCAACATCACGATCGCCACCGCGGAGGCCACCGGCCAGTCGCGGTTATTGAAGAACTCCTGCCACAACACGCGGCCAATCATGATGCTGTCCGGGCCACCGAGCAGTTCCGGGATCACAAACTCCCCAACCGCCGGAATGAACACCAGCATCGACCCGGCGATAATCCCGCCTTTGGTCAGCGGCACAATCACGCTGAAGAAAGTCTTCAGCGGACGGGCGCCCAGATCCAGCGAGGCTTCCACCAGCGAGTAGTCGATACGCGTCAGCGCCGTATAGATCGGCAGCACCATAAACGGCAGGTAGGCGTACACAATCCCGATATAGACCGCGAGATTGGTGTGCAGAATAGTCAGCGGCTGATCGATAACCCCTAACCACATCAGGAAGTTATTCAGCACCCCGTTATTTTTCAGGATCCCCATCCACGCGTAGACGCGGATCAGGAACGAGGTCCACGACGGCAGGATCACCAGCAGCAGCAGAATGTTGCGCGTCGAGGGCTTACTGTGCGCCACCGCCCATGCCAGCGGGTAGCCCATCAGCAGACAGCAGAGCGTGGAGATCGCCGCCACCTGCAGTGACTGCAGATAGGCTTCGACATAAAGCGGATCTTCCGTCAGCTGCAGGAAGTTGCCAAGGTTAAGCGTCAGCGTCAGCTGGCCGTCTGCCCAGTCCAGCAGATTGGTGTAGGGCGGGATCGCCCGCGCCATTTCCGCCAGGCTTATCTTGAAAACGATCAGGAACGGCAGCATGAACAGCAGGATCAGCCACACGTAAGGCATGGCAATCACCAGCTTGCGGCCGTGGTTCATCTGCATGCGCGCCAGCCAGTGCGCAAAGCCGCCCGGTTTTTCGACGCGGGCTGGCGGTTCAAGTGTACTCATTGGCCGCTCCTTATACCGTCAGCACGACACAACTGTCCGCATCCCAGCACAGACGCACTTCGTCGCCCCAGGTCGGCAGTCCTTTACGGTAGCGATGTTCGTTTTGCAACTGGGCGCTGAGCATCTGCCCGCTCTTCAGACGGACGTGGTAGATAGAGAGATCGCCCAGATAGGCAATGTGCACCACTTCGCCCACGGCAAAGTTAAAGCCATCGGCCGGAGGATCTTCACAGAGCATGATTTTCTCCGGTCGCAGGGCGATATAGACCGGCACGTTGTCTACCACGGAGTTATCCGGGTCGACCTTCAGCGGATGCTGCAGCCCCGGCGATTCGATGATCAGCCCGTCTTCTTCACGCGCTTTCAGCAGCCCTTCAAAAACATTCACCGAGCCGATGAACTCCGCGCTGTATCGGGTAGTCGGGTGTTCATAAATCTCTTCCGGCTCGCCAATCTGCACGAACTTACCGCGGTTCATGATCGCGATACGCCCGGCCATGGTCATGGCCTCTTCCTGGTCGTGGGTGACCATCACGCAGGTCACGCCTACGCGTTCGAGGATATCCACCACTTCGAGCTGCATACGGTCGCGCAGTTTTTTATCCAGAGCACCCATCGGCTCATCAAGCAGCAGCAGTTTCGGGCGTTTCGCCAGGCTTCGGGCCAGTGCCACGCGCTGACGCTGACCACCAGAAAGCTGGTGCGGTTTACGCTTCGCGAACTCCTGCATGTGCACCAGACTCAGCATCTCCGCCACACGCGCGGTGATTTCGGCTTTTGGCAGCTTGTCCTGCTTCAGGCCAAACGCGATGTTCTGCTCCACCGTCATATGCGGGAACAGTGCGTAAGACTGGAACATCATGTTAATCGGACGCTGATACGGCGGTACGCTGGAGAGATCCACGCCATCCAGCACAATCTGCCCGGCGGTAGGTTGTTCAAACCCGGCCAGCATGCGCAGCAAGGTTGATTTACCGCAACCAGACGCCCCGAGAAGGGCAAATATTTCGCCTTTGTAGATAGTCAGGCTGACGTCGTCCACGGCATGCTGGCCATCGAAAGATTTGGTGAGGTTACGAATTTCAAGTAGCGGGGTCAGCGCTTTACGGACTTTCGCCTGCGGGCGGGGGATCGCGTCATTCACGGGGTGTTCTCCGGCATAGATCAAAACTGGTGCAAACGCACCGTCAGGGTGCGCATCGCCGGGCGGCGCGAACGCTTGCCCGGCCTACGGGTTGTGTCGGCCCGGTAAGCGATAGCGCCACCGGGCAACGTTACCAAACGCCGTTATTTCCCGCTTTTCACCTTGGTCCACGCACGGGTACGTACGCGGTCAATTTTTGGATCCTGTACTTTCAGGGTGAAGAGCTTGGCAAACACATCCGCTGGCGGATAGATAGCCGGATTATTACGGATCTCTTCGCTAATCAGTGGCAAGGAGGCCTTGTTACCGTTGGCGTAGTAGACATGGTCGCTGATATGAGCAATCACTTCCGGACGCATCAGGTAGTTTAGGAACTGATACGCTTCATCTTTGTTTTTCGCATCGGCAGGCATGGCGAAGACATCAAAGAAGGCCAGCGCCCCCTCTTTCGGAATGAAGTAGGAGACATTCACGCCGTTTTTCGCCTCTTTCGCGCGGTTAGCCGCCTGCCAGACGTCCCCTGCCCAGCCAATTGCCACGCAGATATCGCCGTTAGCCAGGTCGTTAATGTACTGTGAAGAGTGGAAGTAACGGATATTCGGACGCAGCTTCAGCAGCAGATCGGTCGCCGGGCCGGTGTAATCATCCGCCTTGTTGCTGTTCGGATCTTTGCCAAGATAGTTCAGCACGGTAGCGAAAATCTCTTCCGGGGCATCCAGGAAGGAGACGCCGCAGCTTTTCAACTTGGCGAGGTTCTCCGGCTTCAGCACCACGTCCCAGCTGTCCAGCTTGACGTCCGGGCCCAGCGCCGCTTTGACTTTATCCACGTTGTAGCCAATACCGGTGGTCGCCCACAGATACGGCATGGCGTATTTGTTCTCCGGGTCATGCTTAGAGACCAGCTTCAGCACTTCCGGGTCGAGATTTTTCCAGTTTGGTAACTTGCTCTTGTCCAGCGGCTGGAAAACGCCTGCGGTCAGCTGACGCTCCAGGAAACTTGCGGACGGTACCACCAGGTCAAAACCGGTGCTGCCTGCCATCAGTTTGCCTTCCAGCACTTCGTTGGAATCAAACACGTCGTAGACCACTTTAATGCCGGTCTCTTTTTCAAAATTAGCCACCGTGTCCGGGGCAATATAGTCAGACCAGTTATAAACATGCAGCGTTTTTTGTTCCGCAGCGAGCGTGCCGGCAGAGACGGCCATCAGAGCACCCGCAACCAGACCCGATAACCATTTTTTATTCAAGGCGATCATAGTGTTATTCCTTCTGAAAGCTCGTTAACAAACGAACTAAAACTGTGCAATCTGGATATATGCAAAAATCATGCATAGTTTGTCGCTCTGCTCAAAATAAAAAGAAACCTCTTTACCCGGCAGGATCCGCTCGCTTTTTTAAGCATCGCAAGAATAACTGTAGCCCGTGTCTCCGGCTATAGCCCAGACGAAAAAACGCCTTTTATCAATTTTTTATGCAGGTTATGTCTACGTGATAAGCCGAAATGGCCTTTGGGGAGGTGAAAAATTCTTTAAAGAAAGGTTAAAAGCAGCAGAATAAATGGCGTTATGCAGCCGCTCTGGCAGCGACTGCGCAAAAGTCAGACAGGCTTAGTGAAGAAAATTGGGAGATGCATCATTATTCTCTGCATCGTCTTCCGCGCTGTACAGCAGATGGTGTGCATTGGCTTCCATCATTACCATTGAAATTTGCTCTTCACTCAAACGCATAAACCAGGCGAACTGCTTGAAGGAGAGCCCCGCGCCGGAGAACAAAGACTGGCAAACGACCAGTTTTGGCAGATTATCATCCTGTATATCGAGGAATGCTTTCACCGTCAAAGAACTGGCGTTGATCGCAGAGAGGTCAGAGGCCAGCGCCAGCAGCGCAGACGGCTTAACTTCTGCCAGCGCAGAGAAGAGGATCACGTCGTTAATGAGATCGATTTTGGCATCAAAAATGCCGTCGAAATTCTGCATGTGAGGCAGATGCAGCGCCTGGCAGGAATCACATTCAAAGAAGGTGATACCGGCATCATCAAGCCATTGACGTAACGTATCCAGTGTTGGAACGACCTGTAAATCCATCGCGGTGGAGCCTCTTTAGTAAAAACTTCGCATAGGGTACTCAAAAAGTGCGCGGTAATCCATTTAACCACCCGTTTTAAGACAGTAGCCCGGCGTGGCATGACGCTCAATCCATGCAATCATTTTACCTGCAATATCGACACCGGTGGTTTTTTCTACCCCTTCCAGCCCGGGCGAGGCATTCACTTCCATCACCAGCGGCCCGCGCGTCGCCCGCAGAAGGTCTACGCCTGCCACGTCCAGCCCCAGCGTTTGCGCCGCTTTCACGGCAATCTCCCGCTCGCGCTCGCTGATATCAGCAACCCGCGCAACGCCGCCCCGGTGGAGGTTGGAGCGAAAATCGCCCTCTTTCGCCTGACGCTCAATGGCCGCCACCACCTCATTGCCCACCACGAAACAGCGGATATCGCGCCCTTTGGCCTCTTCGATGTACTCCTGCACCAGAATGTGCGCATTCAGGCCGCGGAAGGCGTCAATCACGCTCTCTGCCGCCTGTCGCGTCTCTGCCAGCACCACGCCAATACCCTGTGTGCCTTCCACCAGCTTGATGACCAGCGGCGCGCCGCCCACCATGTCGATCAGATCGCTGGTGTCGTCCGGGGAGTGAGCGATACCGGTGACCGGGAGATCGATCCCCTGGCGGGCGAGCAGCTGCAGCGAGCGCAGCTTATCCCGGGCGCGGGAAATGGCGACAGATTCGTTGAGAGGATAGCTGCCCAGCATTTCAAACTGGCGCAGCGCGGCCGTACCGTAATAGGTGATCTGCGAGCCGATGCGGGGGATCACCGCATCAAAATGCGGTAGCTTGCGGCCTTTGTAATGGATCGAGGAAGCAGCAGGGTCAATGTTCATATAGCAGGACATCGGATCGAGGATCTCAATCTGATGTCCGCGTTTTGCCGCCGCTTCTCGCAGGCGTTTGCATGAATAGAGCGTTCCATCCCGGGACAAAATGGCAATTTTCACCCTGCACCTCTCTAAAGACATGGGAAAAGCCTGCGTATCATACCGAATGGACTAGCGCGTCGCCCAGCCCTGTTTATGCAGATAATCGAGAATAAACGGGCGATTTTCTTTAATAATGGTGCGGCGGATGTGGTCGCTCCAGGTATCGCGGCGGTTATTGCTGCCGCGCGTCATGTAATAATGCGCCAGCTCTTCATCGTATTGATTCAGAACATCCTGGTCGACCGGCTGGTAGTGGTTTTCATGGACCAGCATCGCCGCAGGCAGGCGCGGCTTGAGATCCGGGTTGTCAGCCGGCCAGCCGAGGCAGAGACCGAACAGGGGCAGGACGTGTTTCGGCAGCTTCAGCAGCTCGGTTACGCTTTCAATATTGTTACGCAGCCCGCCGATATACACGCCGCCTAATCCCAGCGATTCCGCCGCCGTAAAGGCGTTTTGCGCCATCAGCGCGGTATCGACCACACCCAGCAGCAGCTGTTCTGCCAGCCCCAGTTCAGCTTCGGGGCAAATTTGCAGGTGGCGGTTAAAGTCAGCGCAGAATACCCAGAACTCGGCGGCCTGGGCTACATGCTTCTGCCCGCCCGTGAGCGTCACTAGCTGCTCGCGCATGGCCTTGTCGGTAATACGAATAATCGAACTGCACTGCAGGAAGCTGGAGCTGGAGGTGGCTCTGGCGCTGTCGATGATGGCCTCACGCTGCGCCTCGGTAATGGGCTCATCGGTGAAGTGGCGGATAGAACGGTGGGAACGGAGCAGGTCAATTGTTGGCGTCATCGTCTCTCTCTTTGTCTTGCTTAATACGTGTGGCAGCCAGTATAGGCAATGATGCGCGGCATGTAATTGGCGAAACATAGCTCAAGGGTATTAAAGCGACAGGCGAAACCTACTTTAATGACGGCAGGTTATCGTGCACTATACGTGTCATTCGCCGTCAGGCTTGTTTTTTGAGGAGAGAGAAATGTTTGCAGTAATTTTTGGTCGTCCAGGATGCCCTTACTGTGTGCGCGCAAAAGAGCTGGCTGAAAAACTGACTGAAGAGCGTGATGACTTTAACTTCCGCTATGTGGATATCCACGCAGAAGGCATCACCAAAGCCGATCTGGAAAAAACCGTGGGTAAACCGGTTGAAACCGTACCGCAGATCTTCCTCGATCAGAAACACATTGGCGGCTGCACCGATTTTGAAGCTTACGCTAAAGAACATCTGGGGCTGTTTGCCGCTCAGTAATCACTAAGCAAACCCCGCGCCCTGACGTGGGGTTTTATCTATTTGCCAGTTATTGCTTTTTCACTTCATTCAATAGAATTGAACCATATGATGCATGGATTAGCCTGTTAATCCAGCGCGCGTCTTGCGTTTTGCCCTACGATAAATAATGCAATTACTTGATATTAATGCCGATTGTAGGCCGGGTAAGCGCAGCGCCACCCGGCAAGAAAGACGGCTTAAGGGCATTGGGCGCACTACGCGGGATGCTGTCAGTCACGACTGGAAAAGGTAGGTATGGACTGGAATACCGGGCAATCCGTACACAGTACCGTATTTGACGACAATATCTGCGGCAACGGCGTTCTCATTCTTTTTTATTATGTAACCGTTGATGCCGTATCAGAGTGCGAAGAAACAGGAAAAACAGCGCACCGAGCGCGCACCAGAATACGCCGCTCAGCAGCCAGGCCAGCTCCTGCCAGAGGCTTCGCGTGGACACAAAAAGCAACCGCATCAGCACCAGACACAGCGGTGCCGCCAGCATTGCCCCTAACAGCGGCTTAACAACCTCGCCCTCGCGAGAGAGAAAACTCGCGGCCACGCCAGGCAGAATGAAAAAGAGCAGTCCCAGTTCCGGATGCCCGGAGGCTCTGAATGCCCCCTTAACATTAAACGCTAATGACATACAGACAACGGTGAACAGTAAGAAACAGCTTATCGCCCCTGCCCATTTTCCTTTAATGTTCAAATTATCCTCCTGACTTCTCTATCAAATAAAGTTTCGTCGCGTGGACACCCGATCGGATAAAGTTATGCGGCAATCCTTGCCAAAACCCGCATACGGTTATGCGATAATGAGTAGCCGTTGGTAGCTAATGCGATTAAACTATCCAGCTGCTATTGTCTTAGGGAATTTTTTTGGCCGCAGGGAGTGTAGAAGTATTCCTGGCACTGAAAACAGTAGCCCAAAATGTCCTTTCATTCAACAACTTACTGGTAAACAAGAAGTTAGCCTCCGTGAATATAAACGTCGCAGACTTGTTAAATGGGAATTACATCCTGTTATTATTTGTGGTACTGGCGCTGGGCCTTTGCCTGGGTAAATTGCGCCTGGGTTCAGTACAACTTGGTAATTCCATTGGCGTTTTAGTCGTCTCCTTATTATTAGGTCAGCAGCATTTCAGCATTAACACAGACGCGCTTAACTTAGGTTTTATGCTGTTTATTTTTTGTGTTGGTGTGGAAGCGGGTCCTAACTTTTTTTCCATTTTCTTCCGCGACGGCAAAAATTATCTGATGCTGGCGCTGGTGATGGTCGGCAGTGCGCTGCTGATCGCGTTAGGGCTGGGTAAACTGTTTGGCTGGGATATCGGGTTAACGGCCGGTATGCTGGCAGGCTCCATGACCTCGACACCGGTTCTGGTGGGTGCAGGCGATACCCTGCGCCATTCTGGTATGGCCGGGTCACAGCTTTCTACCGCACTCGATCACCTGAGCCTGGGCTATGCCCTGACCTATCTGATTGGTCTGGTGAGCCTGATTGTGGGCGCACGCTACCTGCCGAAACTGCAGCATCAGGATCTTCAGACCAGCGCCCAGCAAATCGCCCGCGAGCGTGGTCTGGACACGGACTCCAAACGTAAAGTCTATCTGCCGGTGATCCGCGCCTATCGCGTCGGGCCAGAGCTGGTCGCCTGGGCGGACGGTAAAAATCTGCGCGAGCTGGGGATTTACCGCCAGACGGGTTGCTATATCGAACGTATCCGCCGTAACGGCATCCTGGCGAACCCGGACGGCGACGCGGTACTGCAGATGGGCGACGACATCGCGCTGGTGGGTTACCCGGATGCCCACGCGCGGCTGGACCCAAGCTTCCGTAACGGTAAAGAGGTATTCGACCGCGACCTGCTCGACATGCGTATCGTCACCGAAGAGATTGTGGTGAAAAACCACAACGCCGTCGGCCGTCGTCTGGCGCAGCTGAAGCTGACCGACCACGGTTGCTTCCTGAACCGCGTGATCCGCAGCCAGATTGAGATGCCTATCGACGATAATGTCGTCCTGAATAAAGGTGACGTATTGCAGGTCAGCGGCGACGCACGCCGCGTGAAAACCGTCGCCGACCGTATCGGCTTTATCTCCATTCACAGCCAGGTCACCGACCTGCTGGCCTTCTGCGCCTTCTTTATTGTTGGCCTGATGATTGGGATGATCACTTTCCAGTTCAGCAACTTTAGCTTTGGCATCGGTAACGCTGCCGGGCTGCTGTTTGCCGGTATCATGCTGGGCTTCCTGCGAGCGAACCATCCAACCTTCGGCTACATTCCGCAGGGCGCGCTGAACATGGTGAAAGAGTTCGGTCTGATGGTCTTTATGGCGGGTGTCGGCTTAAGCGCCGGTAGCGGCATTGGCCACAGCCTGGGTGCCGTCGGCTGGCAAATGTTGGTTTCCGGACTTATCGTCAGCCTGGTACCGGTGGTGATCTGTTTCCTGTTCGGCGCCTACGTGCTGCGCATGAACCGCGCCCTGCTCTTTGGGGCAATGATGGGTGCGCGTACCTGTGCGCCAGCAATGGAAATCATCAGCGATACCGCCCGCAGCAACATCCCGGCGCTGGGTTATGCGGGCACCTACGCTATCGCTAACGTACTGCTTACGCTGGCGGGTACGCTCATCATCATCATCTGGCCTGGACTCGGATAACTCTTAACTTTGCGCGTAACGAAAAAATTTTCGTTATGCGCAGAACTTTTTTATCAGGGGGCAGTCATAACTAGTGCCACTGCTTTTCTTTGATGTCCCCAATTTGTGGAGCCCATCAACCCCGCCGTTTTGGTTCAAGGTTGATGGGTTTTTTGTTGCCTGAAATTCTCTGGCTCGGAAAAACAACCACTTACAATCACATTTTCAGATATCCGAAGATTTCGAAAAATCCGTCTGTTCAAAATCAGCATCCCATTTAATTTTTTTGTCCCTTCCTCATGAAAATCATCGCCCCCTGCCAGCAAAAGAATAAAATCACTAAACAGATCAGCAAGGAAAGCCGCATGTTCGATTTTTATCCCGAGAAAATCTACAGTAGAACGGAAGTGATGAGCAAACCATCACCAGTTCCGCCAGTAAATGGCATCTACTTCTGGTGGTTTAAGGAAATTCCTCCAGGTGTACCGACAGAGGGGTGCGTTACCTCTGACGGCTACACACTGCTGTATGTGGGCATCTCACCCGACCAGCGAGGGAAACCTAACAGCCGTTCGAACTTAAAGAAACGTATCAAAACGCACTATAGCGGCAATGCTGCTGGCTCAACGCTCAGGCGCACGCTGGGTGTGTTATTGAGTAGTTCTAGTGGCTTTCCGCTGCGCCGTGTGGGATCTGGATCCAGAATGACATTTACTCATACTGGCGAGCAGTGGCTTGATGTCTGGATGGAAAAGAATGCCAGGGTTCACTGGATACCTGTCGAAGCGCCCTGGGAGCTTGAGGATAAACTGATCGCATCTATTCCCCTTCCATTAAATATTCAGGGGAATGCTCATGAATTTAAAATTACGCTTTCGGAAATGCGGAGGCTGGCTGCTACCGAGGCAAGATTGATGGAGATTGCTGATGAGAAAGGATTCAAAAGACGTTTAATTACGTGATGAACAGACGGCACGACAATTAGCTGTGAGGTAGTAATAAGCAAGTATAATGTTCCATTTATACTTTTTGTTGAAATGGTGTGTCTCAAAAAGAGTACCAACTCGTTAGTGCTTAAAAAAATACGTTACGTGCCATCTCAGAGAATAGCAATGATAGTGATTAATTGCTAATTTTCGTAAGTTTTTAGAATCCAATGTGTATTTTCGCAATTAATAAATGCTAATAAAATCAAGAGATAGATAAACAAAAAAAGATAACCAGACATCCTGGCTATCTTTTTTCATAATATTGACGAGTAATATTTTTATTTACCACTCATCAAAACATGAGCATACTTTATTAAATCCTGCTCTCTCTGGGCTATAAAGTCCTTATAATCAGCCTTACCATCTCTAAGTCCAGAAGAAATCAAAGCCGAGTCAAATATCTTATCTCTTTCCGCCTCATGAATGTTAGAGAAATACAATGAGGGCTCTGAATCAGATATTTGATTGTTGTCTTGAGCCGTCAGGAAAGCTATATTAGCAATAATATTAGACTCGTGGAAACCGATCCCTTTTTTATTTAAAAAAGCTTTTGGATATATATGATGGAACTGTCTTGCGTTATAAGCTGCGAGTGCAGAACCTAGATCAACGACTTTCCCAGTAATAAAGCTTCGAGGGTTTAATTGCGCAAGAAGACAAATTGTTGCTTTAGCTGCTGAAGAATTGATCCTCCATGCTTTCCTAAAGAATCCAGTCTCAACCTTCATAGGAAATAATATTGCAGCATTAGACTGTAAAAGAGCAGTATCCATCAATTTAATGTCTTCCATTACAAAAGCATTTGTACCTGCTTTGTAACGTTGGGAAAAAGCACAACACCAAAACCATCTTTTAATTGACGTATATTGATAACCTGTAGGCCGTTCAACTTTAGAAAAGAAGTAGACGAGTGGTACTAGCATAATAGGGAAAGGTAAAAATACGGAGTTCTGTATTTTTAAATCTTTCTCAAGAAAATCGACTGCTTTTTTTATACCTTTTTCTAAAGATTCTACTGCTTTGGATAATGATGACGGCTCAACATTTATGATGTGTTTCCGAATCAATTTCTTTGTTTACAATAGAAGTCAAGCATCTCATTAAAAGAGTTTCATCCACTTGAAAACCTTTTGCTGAAAGAAAATCATTTAAATTATTAATTTCAGTTCTCAGATCAAATGTCTCTGTCCAAGTCCATGCCGTTAGTAGTTCTATAGTACTTAAACTAGTTCCCGATGAATTAATTCTTTGGAAGATTCGACAAACTTCTTGGTCTGTTCGCTCTTTAATCGTCACCACTGGGAAATCATAATCTTTGAATTTATCTACAAGATTAGTTATGCGCGCAACTTCCCACTCATTGAATTGATGAAGTTGTCCTATCAGCTTTGTTGTTTCTAAAATAGAATTTAATGCAATTGTTTTTAAATCGTGAGGTTTCGTATAATAATGGTAAAATTTGTCTTCTGAAGGTGAGTAATGAATATTAAATCGCATTGCTAATTCTTCATTATTTGTTTTTTTATCAGAATTAAAAACACCAAACAAAGTTGTCAGCCGTTGTTGCCCATCTAAAATGTAATTAACAGGGTAGTCTTCTTTGATCTCTGGCAAATCAAAACCTCCAACATTTCTTTCGAATTTCAAAGGAGTCTTTGTTGACCAAAGTAACAATGAACCAACAGGGTAACCACAATATATTGAATCTATGAGCCCAAGTATTTGTTCGTCTGTCCATACATATTGTCTTTGAAAGGCTGGTATTTTTATTTGCCCTCTTTTGACGTCGTCCAACAATGATGCAAGTCTTTCGTTCCCAGAATCGATTTTCTTTTTACTTGAATCGCCAACATGCGTAGCAATCTAAACCAACCTTGTCAATAAGAATTGTCCCATCAGTGTATCAACTATGCAGTAAATTGAGTATGTTATCAACGGTTCAGATCACTTAACTTTCTGCTATATCTAATCATTTATGGATTTTGTTCATGCATACCTTTGCATCAATGCGAATTGGTTGCCTGAAATTCTCTGCTCCATCATCCCCCCTCTTCCCACCTCCGCCTCAAACATATATGATTAAACAAATATGTATCAACTACCCGCAGGGTTCAACCATGCTCCACCCGCTCCAGCTTTTCAAAACCCTCTCCGACGAAACGCGGCTCTCCATCGTCATGCTTCTGCGTGAAGCTGGTGAGCTATGCGTCTGCGATCTCTGTTCCGCAACCACGGAGTCACAGCCGAAAGTCTCGCGCCATATGGCCTTACTTCGCGAATCCGGGCTGGTTATCGACCGTCGTGAGGGGAAGTGGGTCTATTACCGTTTGTCTCCGAACATGCCTGCGTGGGCAGCTACCGTCATCGATAACAGCTGGAACTGCCTGCGGGAAGAAACGCGTGCAAGGCTAAAGAATAGCCTTCCAGGGACGTGTTAAATACATTCATTAAAACAGATATAACGGGGTAAGCGATGTTTCTGGCAGGAGCAATTTTTCTGTTTACGCTGGTACTGGTCATCTGGCAGCCCAAAGGGCTCAGTATCGGCTGGAGCGCGACGATTGGCGCCGTGCTGGCGCTGGCCAGCGGCGTGATCCACCTTAACGATATTCCGGTGGTGTGGAATATCGTCTGGAATGCCACGGCGACGTTTATCGCCGTTATTATCATCAGCCTGCTGCTGGATGAGTCCGGCTTTTTCGAGTGGGCGGCGCTGCATGTCGCCCGCTGGGGAAACGGCCGGGGGCGTTTGCTCTTTACTTATATCGTGCTGCTGGGTGCGGCCGTCGCGGCGCTGTTTGCCAATGACGGTGCAGCGTTGATCCTGACACCTATCGTCATCGCCATGCTGCTGGCGCTGGGGTTCAGCAAGCAGGCCACGCTGGCGTTTGTGATGGCGGCAGGTTTTATCGCCGATACCGCCAGCCTGCCGCTGATTGTCTCGAACCTGGTCAACATTGTGTCGGCAGACTTCTTTAAGCTGGGGTTCAGCGAATACGCCTCGGTGATGATCCCGGTTGATATCGCCGCGATTGCTGCCACGCTGGTAATGCTGCATCTGTTCTTTCGCAAGGAAATTCCACCGGAATATGATCTTGCGAAACTCCGGGAGCCCGCCCGGGCCATTCACGATCTCCCGACGTTCAGAACAGGCTGGATAGTGCTACTGCTTCTTCTCGTCGGCTTCTTTGTGCTTGAGCCTCTCGGCATTCCGGTCAGCGCCATTGCAACAGCTGGCGCGCTGATTTTATTCGCCGTTGCAAAACGCGGACACGCGATTAATACCGGAAAAGTGCTGCGCGGCGCACCGTGGCAGATCGTCATCTTCTCACTGGGGATGTATCTGGTGGTCTACGGTTTGCGTAACGCCGGGTTAACCGAATACCTTTCAGGCGTACTGAATGTGCTGTCCACCCACGGTTTATGGGTAACTACCCTCGGAACCGGGTTCATCACCGCCTTCCTGTCATCCATAATGAACAATATGCCCACGGTGCTGATTGGCGCGCTCTCTATTGATGGCAGTACGGCAACAGGATTGATCAAGGAAGCGATGATTTACGCCAACGTGATTGGCTGCGATCTGGGGCCAAAAATCACGCCTATCGGTAGTCTCGCCACCCTGCTCTGGCTCCACGTGCTGGCGCAAAAAAACATGACCATTACCTGGGGCTACTATTTCCGGACGGGCATCATCATGACGCTGCCGGTTCTGTTTGTGACGCTCGCCGCGCTGGCGTTATGTCTCTCCTTCACACTGTAATGAGCCACTGATATGACCAACATCACCATTTACCACAACCCCGCCTGCGGCACCTCGCGCAACACGCTGGAGATGATCCGCAACAGCGGCACCGAGCCAGAGATCATTCTGTATCTGGAGAATCCGCCGTCACGCGATGAACTGATCAAACTGATTGCCGACATGGGCATTTCGGTGCGGGCGCTGCTGCGTACAAACGTGGAGCCCTATGAGCAACTGGGCCTGGCAGAAGATACATTCACTGACGACCAGCTTATCGGTTTTATGCTGCAACACCCGATCCTGATTAACCGTCCGATTGTGGTGACGCCGCTGGGCACCCGTCTGTGCCGCCCGTCTGAAGTGGTCCTTGATATTCTGCCGGATGCGCAGAAAGGGGCATTTACGAAAGAGGACGGTGAAGCCGTCGTGGATGCCAGCGGGAAAAAAATCACTCAGAAATAGAGTCGGGCCTGCAGGCTAGCGGTCCCCCTCGCCTGCAATCCTTCCCACCATCGCCCGGATCTCCTCGCGCGTCAGCGGCGCTCTGTCGGTGACAAAGTGTAGCGTCATTCCTTCGATAAAGGCGTCCAGCGCGCGGGTGGTGACCGGGTCAAACCACTGTTCAAGCGTCGTCTGGCTCATCTGCATCCAGTCCTGCATTACCGTTTTCAGCGCCGCGCTGCGGTGCATAAAAGTGTAGAGCTGGTACATCAGCGCCATGTTGTGCGGCGTCGTCACCTGCGAGCTGTGGATCAGCGTGGTGATGGATTCACACGCCATCTCCGGGCTGGTTACCCCCGCGAAGAAATCACGGTACTGCTGCGACATCTGCCGGGTAAACCACGTGAAAGCCTCTTCCAGCAGCGACTCCATGCCGTCAAAATAGTAGGTCATCGACCCCAGCGGAACCCCGGCACAGCTGGCGATTTTACGGTGCGTGACGGCATGGATACCGTGCTCAGCAATGGTGTCCAGCGTCGCCTGCAGGATCTTCTCCCGGCGATGCGGGTCGTTAGGTGGTCTGCTCATACATGCCTCATCTGATTTGTGTACAAATGTACACAAACTTGCTAGTGTTGTCGCTATTGTTGTGCTTCTGGTGCTTATCTCAATGACTCTGACCTCATCCCGTAAGGCCCTGCGGTTGCGCATGTGGGCGCTTTTCATGTTCTTCTTTATTCCGGGTCTGCTGATGGCGTCCTGGGCCACGCGTACCCCGGCAATCCGCGACATTTTGTCGGTCTCCACCGCGGAGATGGGCATCGTGCTGTTTGGCCTGTCGATAGGCTCAATGAGCGGTATTCTCTGCTCGGCGTGGCTGGTGAAGCGCTTTGGTACCCGGGCGGTGATCCGCACCACCATGTGCTGCGCAATACTCGGAATGCTGGTGCTCAGCGTGGCGCTGTGGTATGCCTCGCCGGTCCTGTTTGCCCTGGGTCTGTTGATCTTTGGCGGCAGCTTTGGCGCGGCGGAAGTGGCCATTAACGTTGAAGGGGCTGCGGTCGAGCGCGAGATGAATAAAACCGTGCTGCCAATGATGCATGGCTTTTACAGCCTCGGCACGCTGGCCGGTGCGGGCGTGGGCATGGCGCTGACGGCCTCCGGCGTGAGCGCGAATCTGCATATCCTGCTGGCCGCGCTGATCTCTGTTGTGCCGGTGCTGACCGGTATCCGCGCCATTCCGGACGGCACGGGCAAAAACACCTCTGATGAACACAAAACGGCGGAAAAAGGGCTGCCGTTCTACCGTGATTTCCAGCTGATGCTGATCGGCGTGGTGGTGCTGGCGATGGCGTTTGCCGAAGGCTCCGCCAACGACTGGCTGCCGCTGCTGATGGTGGACGGCCACGGCTTTAGCCCGACCTCTGGCTCGCTGATCTACGCCGGGTTTACGCTGGGGATGACCGTCGGACGCTTTACCGGCGGCTGGTTTATTGACCGCTACAGCCGCGTGGCGGTGGTGCGCGCCAGCGCCCTGCTCGGCGGGCTGGGCATTGCGATGATCATCTTCGTGGATGTGGACTGGATTGCCGGCGTATCGGTGATCCTCTGGGGCCTGGGTGCCTCACTTGGCTTCCCGTTGACCATATCCGCCGCCAGCGATACCGGCCCGGACGCCCCGACGCGCGTCAGCGTGGTGGCAACCACAGGCTATCTGGCCTTCCTGGTCGGGCCGCCGCTGCTGGGCTTCCTGGGTGAGCACTACGGGCTGCGCAGCGCCATGCTGGTGGTATTAGGGTTGGTCATGATTGCGGCGCTGGTGGCGCGCGCCGTGGCGAAGCCGGAAAAAGAACAAACGACACTGGAGAAGGGATATGAGCGTTAAACTGATTGCAGTCGACATGGATGGCACCTTCCTGAGCGACGCGAAAACCTACAATCGCGAACGTTTTCTGGCGCAGTATGCGCGTATGAAGGAGCAAGGTATTCGCTTTGTGGTGGCCAGCGGTAACCAGTATTACCAGCTGATCTCCTTCTTCCCGAAGATTGCGCATGAGATTGCGTTTGTCGCCGAAAACGGCGGCTGGGTGGTCAGCGCCGGAGAAGATGTTTTTAACGGTGAACTGTCGAAAACGCACTTTGACACCGTTGCTACCGTGCTAAACAACGTTCCCGGCATTGAGATTATCGCCTGCGGCAAAAGCAGCGCCTATACGCTCAAAGCCTATGACGATGAGTTCAAAGCTATCGCCGCGAAGTACTATCATCGCCTCGAAATGGTAAGTGATTTCGACAACCTGAACGATATTTTCTTCAAGTTCGGACTCAACGTTTCTAATGATGAAATCCCGCGCATACAGGCCATGCTGCACGAAAAACTCAACGACATTATGGTGCCCGTCACGACCGGCCATGGAAGTATCGATCTGATTATCCCCGGCGTGCATAAAGCCAACGGCCTGCGGATCCTGCAACAGCGCTGGGGCATTGACGACAGCGAGGTGGTGGCTTTCGGTGACAGCGGGAACGATGTGGAGATGCTGCGCCAGTCAGGCTTCAGCTTTGCGATGGCGAATGCCAGACCGCATATTAAAGCAGCGGCCCGCTTTGAAGCGCCGCATAATAACGAGGAAGGCGTACTGGATGTGATTGATAAGGTGCTCAACAGGGAAGCACCGTTTAATTGATTCCGTGCGCTCTGGTGCCCTCACCCTGACCCTCTCCCACCGGGAGAGGGAATAAGAATTATGGCTGCAGGGCGTTCCCGACGCGTTTGTCCTTCAGGAACATCACCATCAGCACAACCCACAGCACGCCGTTGGCGAGGTTAAACAGGCTGAACAGACCGTTGCCGCCGAGCGCATAAGCGTGTTTGCTCACCTCGATCCCGACGGTAAAAATCAGCATCTGCAGCATCCCCATCGCCGCCGAAACGGTGCCTTTGCTCATCTCGCTGGCAAACAGCGTCAGACGCACCAGCCCGGCATTCGCCACGCCAATACCGAAGGCGTAAATACTCAACCCCGCCGTCATCCACAGATAGGCATGAGATGATACCACCGTCGCCACCGCGGCCACGGTAAGGCCCGCCGCAATCGGCCAGCCGCCCATGATGATGAGCGAGCGCACCGTGCGTCGTGATGTCAGACGCGCCAGCACCAGGTTACCGATAATCAGTGCGCCAAAAATCGGCACCTGCAGCAGCCCGTACTCGTAGCTGCTGAGCTGTTCACCGCTGATGATAATGACCGGTGACTGGGCGATCCACGCCAGTAGCGGCAGGCTAACAAAGCCCGTCGCCAGCGCGCCTGCCACAAAGCGGCCGTTTTTCAGCACCGCTTTATAATCCCGTCCCAGCTCTTTCAGCGACAGCGTCTCACCCAGTCGGGTGGCCGTTTCCGGCATTGCGCGGTGCAGGCCAAAGAACGCGATGGCGGCCAGCACGGCGAAGAGCACAAACATGCCTTCCCACGGTGCCACATGCACCCACGCGGCGCCCACCAGCGGCCCCAGCAACGGAGCAATCAGCGCCACGTTCGCCATCAGCGCGGTGATTTTGATACACACCGCCTCCTCAAAGGACTCCTGAATGGCGGCATACCCCACGGCACCGATAAAGCACAGGCTTACCCCCTGCAGGAAACGCAGCAGGGTGAACTGTTCAATGTTTTGCGCCAGCAGCGTGGCGAGACAGGTCACGATAAACCATACCACGCCCGTCAGCATCACCGGACGGCGGCCAATACGATCCGACAGCGGCCCTAACAGCCACTGTAAAAACATGCCGCCAGCCAGATAGGCGGTCATAGAGGTCGGCACCCATTCAATACCTGCGTTGTATTGCGCCACCACGGCCAGCATGCCGGGCTGAATCATATCGTTGCCGATATAGGTAGAGAATTCGTAAAGCACCAGACACAGAGGGAAAAGTAACGCCTGACGACCCAGACGTGTACCCGAAGAAGAACGGTTTAACATGCAATCTCTTTATGATGAAAAAATCGCGATGAGTGT
This sequence comes from Enterobacter cloacae complex sp. 2022EL-00981, assembly GCF_028737495.1. Lineage (NCBI taxonomy): Bacteria > Pseudomonadati > Pseudomonadota > Gammaproteobacteria > Enterobacterales > Enterobacteriaceae > Enterobacter > Enterobacter cloacae complex sp. 2022EL-00981. The sequence continues at coordinate 20,401 of NZ_JAQZRK010000039.1, read as the reverse complement.
AATGAATTGCCGCTGTCTGAGATAGCAAATTATCCAGAAGAAACAGAAATAAAGCATTTATCGTCGTTGTTTAAGGTTTCCTTAAGTTGACACCAATATGATAGCCATATTTCACGCTGCCAACCAACTCTATGACCCGCATATCCCCTCGTTCAGAATTGTCTAAGTTACAGACAAATAAGACAAAACAACTTTACCGCCTGCCTGTGCGCTTTTATGGTTATCAGCTTTTAGTGCTGATCGCCCTTGCCGTGGTGTTTACCTGGCTTTCTCGTGGCGAAACGCTTGATAAATGGATCACTGGCTTTTGGTATGACGCGGCAACACACCGTTTCCCGCTGCAGAAAAACCCGCTGCTGGATCTGCTGAACCACCGGCTGGCGAAGTACATCGCTATTGCCATGGCGGTGGGTGCGTTGTTTTACGGTGCCTGGAAGCGCAATGCGAGACTGGTCACTGCCGCACTGCTGATGGGGCTTGGCACGCTGGTGGTTGGCGTGCTGAAAAGCCTGAGCCATCACAGTTGCCCGTGGGATCTGGTGGAGTATGGCGGTAAAGCCGTCTCTTACCCCCTGTTCAGTTCCGCTCCGGCAGACAGCGGTCCTGGCCGCTGCTTCCCCGGCGGCCATGCGTCCAGCGGCTTTATGGTGATGGGTCTGTTCTTTGCCTTCTGGCGCGAGCGTCCGCGTCTCGCCTGGAGCTTTGTGGCCTTCGGCGTGGTGTTAGGTCTGGCGATGGGCTTTGGTCAGGTCATGCGCGGGGCGCATTTTTTCTCTCACAACCTGTGGGCTGGGTGGTGGGTCTGGTTTTCCCAGGTAGCGGTCTACGGCCTCGTTTCTGCCTGGTTTGCTAAAGAGTAAAAACGCTATGTTAGAGAATCTGAATTACCAGCTGTTTTATCTGATCAACGCCACCCCGGCCTCGCCTGAGTGGATGATCGATTTGGCCACTTTCCTGGCAAAAGATCTGATCAGTATTGTGCCTGTGCTGGCGGCTATCCTCTGGCTGTGGGGACCGCGCAGCCAGGTCAACGCGCAGCGTCAGCTGGTGATCAAAGTGGCGATGACGCTCGGGGTCAGCGTGCTGGTCAGCTATGTTCTGGGTCTCGCCTTCCCGCACGATCGTCCTTTTGTCGAACACGTCGGCTATACCTTCCTGCACCACGCGCCGGATGATTCGTTCCCAAGCGATCACGGTACGGTGATCTTTGCTTTTGCGCTGGCCTTCCTGTTCTGGCATCGCCTGTGGTCAGGTGCGCTGCTGATGGCCATTGCGGTCGCCATTGCCTGGTCTCGCGTGTATCTGGGCGTACACTGGCCGCTGGATATGGTAGGCGGCTTCCTGGTGGGGCTGATCGGCTGCGTCAGCGCGGCGATCCTGTGGAACCTCTTCGGGCTGGCGCTGTATCGCGGACTCTCGTCTCTCTATCGCACCCTTTTCGCTATCCCGATCCGCAAAGGCTGGATACGTGACTAACCCCGGTATGACAGGTTACACTTGAGCCCCCGCCCTGCGGGGGCTCACTTTTTCATCCTGAGGATCTATGGAAACACGCCGCGATGACCGCATAGCTCAGTTGATACAGGCGCTGAAGCGTAGTGATAAGCTTCATCTTAAGGAAGCCGCTACCCTCCTCGGCGTTTCAGAGATGACCATTCGCCGTGACCTGAACAGCGAGAGCGCGCCCGTCGTGCTGCTGGGCGGCTATATTGTGCTGGAGCCACGTAGCGCCAGTCATTATCTGATCAGCGATCAAAAGACGCGCCTGGTTGAAGAGAAACGCAAAGCCGCCCGTCTGGCGGCCTCTCTGGTGCAACCGCACCAGACGCTGTTTTTTGACTGCGGCACTACCACGCCGTGGATAATCGAAGCCATCGACAGCAGCATCCCCTTTACCGCCGTGTGCTACTCGCTGAACACCTTCCTGGCCCTTCAGGAGAAACCCGAGTGCCGGGTGATCCTCTGCGGCGGTGAGTTCCACGCCAGCAACGCCATTTTTAAACCGCTCAATCTTCAGGACACGCTCAGCAATTTGTGCCCGGATATCGCGTTTTACTCCGCGGCGGGCGTGAGTACCCGTCAGGGGGCGACCTGTTTTAACCTGGAAGAGCTACCGGTAAAACACTGGGCGTTAAGCGCCGCGCAGTACCATGTGCTGGTGGTGGATCACAGCAAGTTCGGCAAGGTGCGTCCGGCACGGATGGGCGAGCTGGTACAGTTCAATGCCATCGTCAGCGATTGCCGCCCGGATGAAGAATACGTGACCTACGCGAAGGCGCAGCAGGTGAAGTTGATGTATTGAGAGGGGTGCGGTCTGATGCCTCACCCCGGCCCTCTCCCACTGGGAGAGGGTGAAAAGCGGGAAGACTTAACTAAACCAGCTGCCAAACCAGCTATGGAATTTCATCATCACGAAGTCCCACATCCGGCTGAAGAAGCCGCCCTCTTCGACCGCTTCCATCACAATCAGCGGACGCTGTTCAATCGACTTACCGTTTAACTGGAAATCAATCGTCCCGACCACCTGGCCTTTTTTCAGCGGCGCGGTGAGCTGCGGATCGGTCAGGGTATAGCTCGCTTTCAGGTTTTTCAGCTGACCACGTGGAATGGTCACCGACCCGGCTTCACCGGCCCCCAGGTTCACCTCACTCTTGTCACCAAACCAGACGCGCTGGCTGACGAACGTGGCATCCGGTTTAATCGGCGTCACGGTTTCAAAGAAGCGGAAGCCCCAGGTCAGCAGTTTTTCTGACTCGTTAAAACGAATACGGTCGGTTTTGGTGCCCAGCACCACCGAGATCAGACGCATGTCACCCTGGGTCGCGGAGGCCACCAGGTTATAACCCGCCCCGGCCGTGGTGCCGGTTTTCATCCCGTCAACGTTGACGTTGCTGCTCCACAGCAGACGGTTGCGGTTCGGCTGGCGGATTTTATTAAAGGTAAACTCTTTCTCTTTGTGGATGGCATATTCGTCCGGCACATCGTGGATGAGCGCCTTGCCGAGCAGCGCCATATCGCGCGCAGTACTGAACTGGCCCGGCGCATCCAGGCCGTGGACGGTTTTAAAGGTGGTATTGGTCAGACCCAGCTTTTGCGCATAGCCGTTCATCAGGCCAATAAACGAATCCTGGCTTCCCGCAACATAATCTGCCAGGGCGATACAGGCATCGTTGCCGGACTGGATAATCACCCCTTTATTCAGATCGGAAACGGAAACCTGATCGCCGGGTTTCAGGAACATGACCGATGACCCGCGCAGCGCCGGGTTACCGGTCGCCCAGGCGTCTTTCCCGATAGTGACTATATCGTCCAGCTTGATCTTACCTGCCTTCAAGGCCTGGCCCACCACGTAGCTGGTCATGATTTTGGTCAAGCTGGCCGGGTCGAGTTTCTCATCCGCATTGCCTTCCGCCAGCACTTTACCGCTGGAGTAATCCATCAGGATCCAGGCACGCGCATCCACCGGCGGCGCTTCGGGCGCAGCCTGTTCAGCCGCATAGAGAGTTGGTGCAAACAGGAAAAGGAGCGCGGAGCCTGCCGCCAGGCTGCGCAGAGAAGTCATTTTTCGCGTCATAAATGCCACCCGAGTGTCCATTCAAAAATTACGTCACATCACCGTGTCGCAAGAAGCGATGAGTAATAGCGCACTAAAACGGTTAATGAAACCCAACGAGGGTAAAGTTATTAAAGTTTATGCAATAACATTCAGATACGCTTTGATTAAGGCGATTTTTTTCTCTTCTGTTGCGTAATTGTTAGGTTTATCTCACCATGGCGAAAAGCTGACTCGGATTCACATCTATCGGGAGTAATTATGATTACGCTGTGGGGCAGGAATAATTCGACCAACGTCAAAAAAGTGCTCTGGACGCTGGAGGAGCTGGATTTACCGTTTAACCAGATAATGGCGGGTTTGCAGTATGGGGTTAATAAAGACGCCGACTACCTGGCGATGAACCCGAACGGCCTGGTGCCGCTGCTGCGCGATGATGAGACGGACGCCACGCTGTGGGAATCCAACACCATTGTCCGCTACCTGGCCGCCCAGTATGGACAAGGCCGTCTGTGGGTAGAAAATCCGGCCCGCCGCGCGCAGGGGGAAAAATGGATGGACTGGGCCAACCAGACGCTCTCCCCCACGCACCGCGTGATCCTGATGGGGCTGGTCAGAACCCCCGAAGCCGAGCGCGACTATCCCGCCATTCATGCGGCGCAGGACGCCTGTGAACATCTGTTTGCGATGATGGACGATGAGCTGGCGAAACACGCCTGGTTCTCGGGTGCGGACTTCGGCGTAGGCGATATTGCCGTTGCGCCATTTGTCTGGAACCTGACCAACCTCGGTCTGACGTGGACGCCGCGCCCTCACCTGGCGCGCTGGCTTAAACAGCTGAGCGAACGCCCGGCCTACCGTAACGTGGTGATGATTCCGGTAAGCTGATCACCTCCCGGACGGGCTGACTTTCAGCAACTGCCCGTCCGTTTCATCGGTCAGAACATACAGATAGCCGTCCGGACCGACGCGCACATCGCGAATGCGCTGTTTCCGGTCGCCCAGGATCCGCCCGTCCTCGGTCACCGTGTTGCCGTTCACGCTCAGCACGATCACGTCCTTCTCCTTCAGCGCCCCGATAAACAGCTTGTTTTTCCACTGCGGGAACACGTCACTGTTATAAAACGCCATTCCGCTCACGGCGGGTGAGACTTTCCAGACAAACAGCGGTTTTTCGGTTCCTTCAACGTGTTCACCTTTCGCCTCAGGAATTTTCAATCCGCTGTAGTTGATACCGTGGGTCGCCAGCGGCCAGCCATAGTTTTTCCCTTTCTCCGGAATGTTAATCTCATCCCCGCCACGCGGGCCGTGTTCATTAAGCCACAGCGTGTCGCTCCACGGGTTCATCGCCATCCCTTGCGGGTTACGAATGCCATAAGACCAGATTTCCGGCCGCGCACCGGCGGTGTTCACAAAGGGGTTATCCGGCGGGACTTTGCCATCCTCCGTCAGGCGCACCACTTTCCCCTGGAGTTTATCCAGATCCTGCGCCGTCGGGCGCTGGTTGTTTTCACCCAGCGCAATAAACAGATAGCCTTTGCCATCAAATACCAGCCTTCCGCCAAAGTGGTGACCGGTGGAGAGTTTCGGCATCTGACGGAACACCACCTGGAACGCCTCAAGGCGGGAAAGATCGTCGCTTAAGCGCCCATAACCCACTGCCGTTCCGGCTTTGCCGTCAGCGCCTGCCTCGGCGTAGCTCAGCCAGACGCGGCGCGAGGTGGCAAAATCCGGCGCCAGCACCACGTCCAGCAGTCCTCCCTGTCCGTTGTCCCAGACTTTGGGCACCCCTGTTATCGGGTCTGACAGCCCTTTCCCGGCCTGCCAGTGTTTCAACTGGCCGCCCTTCAACGTCACGAGCAGCCCTTTGTTATCCGGCAGGAACGCCAGCGACCAGGGGTGTTCGAGTTTGTTCTGCAATACCTCAACCTTAACCGCATCAGGCGCAGCAAGGAGCGAAAACGGAAATAACAACGCAGGCAGGAAAATCAGCGAGGATCGGTGCATAACGCGCTCCTTTATCGGCATATGGCATAAAGATTAGCCACTACGTCCGGGCGCGTTATCACTTTTACAAAAGCTTAATCAGAAGGGGGAGTTGCCTCCCCCGGAATCAGTGCTGTTCAAGCTTCGCGTGCTCGTTCAGACACATGATGCATAGAGAGAGCGTTGTCAGGCAGTTTTCAAGCTTCTCCGCGTTTACAGCGATAAAAGTCGGGCAGTCATGGCGTCCGTTCATCAGACAAACCCCGGCAATCGAGAGCACCTCGGCGGCGCGGCGCAGCGCAATACATTCGCTTTCGGCGTATTCCGCTTTCAGGATGGGTGCTTTTTCACGCATGAAATTGCAAAGTTCAAAGAAATTATCACGCAGATGTTCGCTTTCGCTGACTGACATATACCCTTTCGCCTTCCTCAGCTGCAGATATGCGGCAAGGTCGATTCGGGCGTTGATCAGCTTGTTCAGCAGATCGCGTTTCAGTCTGTCAACGGACATGCTCATTCCTCCTCTGTCAGCCCTGTGCACAGTCAGAATAAGGTTATTTTTTGTACAGTTTAATGCCTGAGATCAATTATTCTTAACTGATTAACATTATTTACAATGTTACAACTTGCGCGGACATCATCTGCACTGCAAAGAGTGTATAAATCCCCCGCGATACGCTGTAAAATCCCGCCCTGATAACTCCATAATTGATGAATTTTTAACCTATGAGCAATGTTACGCACCCGCCGAAAATCGGCTTTGTCTCCCTGGGCTGCCCGAAAAACCTGGTGGATTCTGAACGCATCCTGACCGAACTTCGTACCGAGGGCTACGACGTGGTGCCAAGCTACGACAACGCCGACATGGTGATCGTGAACACCTGCGGGTTTATCGACAGCGCGGTTCAGGAATCCCTGGAAGCCATTGGTGAAGCCCTGACGGAAAACGGCAAAGTGATTGTGACCGGCTGCCTGGGCGCAAAAGAGGACCAGATCCGTGAAGTGCACCCGAAGGTGCTGGAGATCACCGGTCCACACAGCTACGAGCAGGTGCTGGAACATGTTCATCACTACGTACCCAAGCCTAAGCACAACCCGTTCCTGAGCCTGGTGCCGGAACAGGGGGTGAAGCTGACGCCGCGTCACTACGCTTACCTGAAAATTTCCGAAGGCTGCAACCATCGCTGCACCTTCTGCATTATCCCGTCCATGCGTGGCGATCTGGTGAGCCGCCCAATTGGCGAAGTGCTGGCAGAAGCCAAACGTCTGGCCGATGCGGGCGTGAAGGAGCTGCTGGTGATCTCCCAGGATACCTCCGCCTACGGCGTGGATGTGAAGCACCGTTCCGGTTTCCACAACGGCGAGCCGGTGAAAACCAGCATGGTCGGCCTGTGCGAACAGCTCGCTAAACTGGGCATCTGGACGCGTCTGCACTACGTTTACCCTTATCCGCACGTTGACGACGTCATCCCGCTGATGGCCGAAGGCAAAATCCTGCCGTACCTGGATATCCCGCTGCAGCACGCCAGCCCGCGTATCCTGAAGCTGATGAAACGCCCAGGCTCCGTTGACCGCCAGCTGGCGCGCATCAAGCAGTGGCGCGAAATCTGCCCGGATCTGACCCTGCGTTCGACCTTCATCGTTGGCTTCCCGGGTGAAACCGAAGAAGACTTCCAGATGCTGCTCGACTTCCTGAAAGAGGCGCGTCTGGACCGCGTAGGCTGCTTCAAGTACAGCCCGGTTGAAGGCGCAACCGCTAACGAGCTGGCGGATCAGGTGCCGGAAGAGGTAAAAGAAGAGCGCTGGAACCGCTTCATGCAACTGCAACAGCAGATCTCTGCTGAACGTCTGCAGGAGAAAGTGGGCCGCGAAATTATGGTCATCATCGACGAAGTTGACGAAGAAGGCGCGATTGGCCGCAGCATGGCGGATGCCCCTGAAATCGACGGCGCGGTGTACCTGAACGGGGAAACCAACGTCAAGCCGGGCGACATCATTCGCGTGAAAGTGGAAAACGCCGACGAGTATGACCTGTGGGGTAGCCGGGTTTAATCTCGCTGCACCTCATTTTCAGGCCGGGTTAGGCGTAGCCGCCACCCGGCACATTCCACTGCCCTACCCCTTAATCCGCGGATCCAGCGCATCGCGCAGCCCATCCCCCAGCAGGTTGAACGCCAGCACGGTCAGGAAAATCGCCAGACTCGGGAATATCGCCACGTGCGGCGCAATCACCATATCTGCCCTCGCCTCGTTGAGCATCGCGCCCCACTCCGGCGTCGGTGGCTGGGCCCCTAATCCCAGAAACGACAGGCTGGCGGCGGAAATTATCGACACGCCAATACGCATCGTAAAATAGACAACAATCGACGACACCGTACCCGGCAGAATATGGCTGAACAGGATGTTGGCGTCGCTGGCCCCCATACTGCGGGCGGATTCAATAAAGGTCTGCTGCTTCAGTACCAGCGTATTGCCGCGCACCAGGCGGGCAAACGCCGGGATCGAAAAGACCGCGACGGCGATGATGACATTCGCCATGCCGCTGCCCATAATGGCGACAACCGCAATTGCCAGCAAAATGCCGGGGAAGGCAAACAGCACGTCGCAAATGCGCATAATGATCCGGTCCCACCAGCCCTCGTAATACCCTGCCACCAGGCCCAGAACGGTACCGATGACCGCACCGATAAGCACCGCAAACACCCCGGCGGCGAGCGATATCTGCGCGCCCATCAGCACGCGGCTAAAAATATCGCGTCCCAGAGAGTCCACGCCGAACCAGTGCATCATCGACGGTCCGTCATTCAGGCGGTCGTAATCAAAGTAGTTTTCCGCATCATACGGTGCCACCCACGGCGCAATGGCCGCCACCACAATCAGCAGCAGTACAAACAGCCCCGCCGTCATGGCAACAGGCTGGCGACGAAAGCGCCGCCAGAATTCAAACCATGGGGTGCGGATATGGTCCGGCTTCAGCCCCGGCATAGCGTTTACAATGGCCTGACGACGCCAGTTCAACAATCGCATCTTACTTATACCTGATGGCCGGATTAATGGCGGCGTACAGCACATCCACCACTAAATTGATAAGAATAAATTCCAGCGAGAAGAGCAGAACTTCCGCCTGAATGACCGGATAGTCGCGCATCTCGACCGAATCCACCAGCAGGCGCCCCAGCCCCGGCCAGTTGAAGACCTTTTCCACCACGATAGAGCCCCCCAGCAAGAAGCCGAACTGCAGCCCCATCATGGTCACTACCGGGATCATCGCGTTACGAAAACCGTGCTTGAGGATGACCCACTTCTCGCTCACCCCTTTCGCCCGTGCGGTACGGATGTAATCTTCACTCAACACGTCAACGAACGACGCGCGTGTGAAGCGCGCCATCACCGCGGAGACGGCCGCGCCCAGCGTCATGGACGGCAGGATGTAGTGCTTCCAGGTATCGGCCCCGACGGTGGGCAACCAGCCCAGCTCCACGGAGAAAATCTGCATCAGGAGCATCCCCAGCGCAAAGGCAGGGAAAGAGATCCCGGTCACCGCCAGCGCCATGCCGAGCTTGTCCGGCCAGCGGTTGCGCCAGACGGCAGCGACAATCCCGGCGCCAAGCCCAAACACCACCGCCCAGCACATGCTGGCAATCGTTAACCAGAACGTAGGCATAAAGCGGCTGGCAATCTCTTCCGATACCGGGCGACGCGACACCATCGAGATACCAAAATCGCCCTGCAGCACGTTGCAAATATAATGGAGAAACTGCATGTACAGAGGCTGGTCGAGACCAAGCTGTTTGCGCACCAGTTCAATGACGGTGGCATCCGCTTCTGGCCCGGCCACCAGACGCGCCGGATCGCCCGGCAGCAGATGGACAAACAAAAACACCAGTACCGCCACAATCAGCAGCGTCGGGATAAGCCCCAGCAGGCGTTTACAAACATAATTGAGCATGAGTGTTATTTTAAATCCGCATCGTCAAAGCTAAAGCCCGTATCCGGCATGATGTAAAACCCGGTCAACGCTTTGTTATGCGCCGAAACCAGTTTTTCCACCACCAGCGGTACCCACGGCGACTCTTTCCAGATGATATCCTGTGCGTCTTTGTAGAGGCGCGCTTTCTCATCCGGTTTGGTGGTTTTCAGCGCATCGGCAAGATCTTTATCCACCTGTGGGTTGCTGTAGAATGCCGTGTTGAACAGGGTCGGCGGCCAGTTCTGTGAGGCGAACAGCGGCGACAGCGCCCAGTCTGCCTCACCGGTAGAGGCCGACCAGCCGGTGTAGAACATCCGCACGCCGCTCTCTTTCTGCCCTTTCCCTTCCACTTCTGCTGCACGCTGCCCGACATCCATCGCGGTGACCTGCACCTTAATACCGACCTGCGCCAGCTGCTGCTGGGTAAACTGCAGCACCTTCTGCGCGGTACTGTGATTATGGGATGACCACAGCGTGGTGCTAAAGCCGTTCGGGAAGCCCGCCTCTTTTAACAGTTCACGGGCTTTCGCCGGATCGTATGGCCACGGCTGATAGCTTTGCGCATAGGCAATAGCCGGTGGCAGCACGCCGGTGGCCGGGGTGGCGAAGCCCGCGAAGGCCACTTTTACCAGCGCCTGACGGTTAATCGCGTAATTGATGGCCTCGCGCACTTTGGGATTATCAAACGGTTTTTGCGTCACGTTCATGCTGATGTAACGCTGCATAATCGACGGACTGGCCACCAGCTCCAGCTTGCTGTTCTTCTGCAGGATCGCCGCCTGCTCGTACGGGATCGGGAAGGCAAACTGCGCTTCGCCGGTTTGCAGCATCGCCGCGCGGGTGTTGTTATCCACCACCGGACGCCAGGTGATGGTGTCGAGCTTCGGCAGCCCCTGCTGCCAGTAGCCGGCGAATTTCTTCACCTTTACAAAGTCCGTCTGGTTCCAGGTAACCAGCTCATACGGGCCGGTACCGACCGGATGGAACCCAATCTCTTTCCCGTATTTTTTCAGGGCCGCAGGTGAGATCATCGCCGTCGCCGGATGCGCCAGAATATTAATAAAGGCCGAGAACGGCTCTTTCAGGGTAATTTTTACCGTTGTCGGATCGACGGCCTCGGTGCTGGCAATATTTTTATAGAGGTTGTAGCGCTTGAGGCTGTTTTCCGGGTTGCTGGCGCGGTCGAGGTTAACCTTCACCGCCTCCGCGTTGAAATCGGTGCCATCCTGGAACTTCACGCCGGTTCTGAGCTTAATGGTATAGACCAGCCCATCATCCGAGACGGTGTACCCCTCTGCCAGCACATTTTTCAGCTTCATCTCTCTGTCCAGGCCAAACAGCCCCTGGTAGAACGACTTGGCGACCGCCTGCGACAGCGTATCGTTGGCGTCATAGGGATCAAGGGTGGTGAAATTGGAGCCGACGGCAACCACCACATCTTTGGCAGCGAACGCGGGAGAGGCGGCCAGGGCTGCCGTCACGCTCGCGGCTAACAGCCATGTACGAGCAACAAATTTAACCATTGTGTTCTCCTGCCTGTTGTACGTTATAACCGCGAAAATGCATTGTCCTGACGCGGAGGGGCAACAAAATGTCCGGGGCCCACTTCACGCAGCGTGACCCGCTCCATGACCTCACCCCGTTTACGAATATTGCTCGGCATCTCATCCTGCAACAGCACGCGCTGCCCGTGACGGTGTTCGGGATCGGCAACCGGTACTGCAGACATCAGCTTACGGGTGTACGGGTGCTGCGGGTTCTCAAACACCGCCCGCCGCGGACCAATCTCGACGATTTGCCCCAGATACATCACCGCCACGCGATGGCTGATGCGCTCCACCACCGCCATGTCATGGGAAATAAAGAGAAAGGCAATCCCCAGATCCCGCTGTAAGTCGAGCAATAAATTGATGATTTGCGCGCGGATAGAGACATCCAGCGCCGAGACAGATTCGTCTGCGATCACCACTTTTGGGTTCAGGGCCAGCGCGCGGGCAATACAGATACGCTGTCGCTGGCCGCCGGAAAACTCATGCGGGTAACGCCAGGCATGTTCCGGCTTCAGACCCACGCGTTCCAGCAGCCACGCCACCCGACGCTGTGCGGCTTCGCCGTCGAGCAGGTTATGTACCCGCAGCGGCTCCATAATCGAATACCCCACCGTATGGCGCGGGTCCAGAGACGCATACGGATCCTGAAAAATAAACTGGATATTCCGCCTCACCGCCTGAAGCTTACTGTCAGGAAGGGTGTCGATACGTTCGCCGTTAAAGGTAATGCTCCCTTCCTGCGACTCCACCAGCCGAAGTAACGCGCGTCCGGTGGTGGATTTGCCGCAGCCCGACTCCCCCACCAGCGCCAGCGTTTCGCCTGGCCATAAATCAAAACTGACATTTTCAACCGCGTGCACTTCACGCTTTACGCGGTTGAAAATGCCGCTGCGCAGAGGAAAACGGGTCACCAGATCCCGCACCTCCAGAATGGGCTTGCCGGGGACCACGGTGTCCTGCTCGGTTTCCTCTTCCTGGCGGCCCGCCGCCTCAAGGGAAATCAGCGGGAAACGGCGCGGAAGATCGCTGCCGTTCATCGCCCCCAGACGCGGAACCGCCGCCAGCAGCGCTTTGGTGTAAGGATGGGCGGGCGCATGGAAAATCTGCTCTACCGTGCCGGTTTCTACCGCCCTGCCCTGGTGCATCACCAGCACGCGATCGGCAATATCCGCGACCACGCCCATATCGTGGGTGATAAACATCACCCCCATCTCCATCTCCTGCTGCAGCACTTTGATAAGCTGCAGGATCTGCGCCTGAATGGTGACATCCAGCGCCGTCGTCGGCTCGTCCGCAATCAATACCGCCGGACGGCACGAGAGCGCCATGGCAATCATCACCCGCTGACGCATCCCGCCGGAGAGCTGATGCGGATAGCGGCCGAGTATGGACTGCGACTCCGGGATACGTACCAGCTCCAGCATCCGTTTGGCTTCCAGAAGGGCTTCATCGCCGCTCAGCCCCTGATGCAGGCGGATGGATTCGGCAATTTGCTCTCCAACCGGGAAGACCGGGTTCAGCGAGGTCATCGGCTCCTGGAAGATCATCGCGATATCCGCCCCGCGCACGCCCTGCATCTGTGCTGCGCTCAGCTCGTTTAAATCAATGACCTGACGATTGCGACGGCGCAGAAGCATCTTCTCGCTGCTGATTTGCCCGCCCGTCTGTTCCAGCAGGCGCATCAGCGCCAGCGCGGTGACCGATTTCCCGGAGCCGGACTCACCCACAATCGCCAGCGTTTCGCCGCGGTTGAGTGAGAACGATAAATTCTCTACTGCGGGGATGAACTGCCGCTCCTCCTGAAACGCAATATTCAGCTGATGGACAGCCAGCACTTCGCGGTTATCCAGCTCTTCACTGTGCGGCACGCGTTGCCCCCTTATTCACGATAGATCCCGGTGCTGGGTTCATCACCGGCATAGCCCCAGGCGCGGTACATCCCTTCGCTGTTGAACGGCAGGGCTACGTTACCCTCACGGTCCACCGCAATGAGTCCACCCTCACCGCCCAGCGCGGGCAACTTTTCCATTACCACACGCTCGCAGGCTTCACTCAGGCTGAGCCCGCCGTAATCCATCAGGGCGGTAATGTCGTATGCGGCGAGCGCACGAATAAACACTTCGCCGGTCCCGGTGCAGGAGACCGCCGCCGTGGCGTTATTGGCATAGCACCCGGCGCCCGGCAGCGGACTGTCGCCAACCCGGCCCGGTAGCTTGTTGGTCATACCGCCGGTTGAGGTGGCCGCCGCCAGATTACCGGCCTTGTCGAGCGCCACTGCGCCAACCGTGCCCATTTTGGTGGTTTCATTGAGCGGTGCGGAGTGGTCCAGCTGGGTCATGCCCGCCGTACGGGCTGCCAGCAGCTGCTGGTAGCGCTCGTCAGTGGAAAAAAGATCCGGCGATACCCGCTCCATCCCGTGTGCGAAGGCAAAGTTCTCCGCCCCAACGCCCGTCAGTAGCACATGAGGACTCTCTTCCATCACCAGTCGCGCCGCCAGAATCGGGTTGCGTAGATGGCTCACGCCCGCCACGGCCCCTGCTTTCAGGGTGACGCCATCCATCACGCAGGCATCCAGCTCGTGCGTCTCGTCACGCGTATACACGGAACCTATCCCCGCATTGAACAGCGGACATTCTTCCAGCAGACGCACCGCTTCGGTCACCACATCCAGCGCGCTTTCGCCCGCCTCCAGCATTCGCTGGCCCGTTTCGACAATGGCGTAGAGCGCATCAATGTAGCGCTTCTCCTGCTCAGGACTGAGCTGTGCACGGGTAATAGCCCCGGCGCCGCCATGAATTGCGATTACCGCATTAACCATTTCGCCTCACCTGTCAGCCTGCATGGCGGCTTTTTCTATAAATATCATTATCGTTGATGATTCTTCAGATAATTTTTGAATATAGAAAGACGCAACTGCGATGTAAAGGGTACTCATGGTGGGTCATACAGTTAGCCGCACTTTTCTGCCATAATGAGCGCTTTCGTTGTTACTGTGCTGGAGCCCACCATGGATTTTACCGCCGGACTGATGCCGCTTGAGACGGCACTCACGCAGATGCTTGACCGACTTTCCCCGCTGCACGACGTAGAGACGCTGCCGCTGGCGCGCTGTTTTGGTCGTATTGCCGCACGCGACATCATTTCCCCGCTTAACGTGCCGGGGTTTGATAACTCAGCGATGGACGGTTACGCGGTACGCCTGGCGGATCTCCAGACGGGTCAGGCGCTGCCTGTCGCAGGAAAAGCCTTCGCCGGTCAACCGTTTGACGGAGAATGGCCTGTGGGCACTTGCGTGCGCATCATGACCGGCGCGCCGGTTCCTGCAGGCTGCGATGCGGTAGTGATGCAGGAAGAGACCGAACAGACCGCTGACGGCGTGCGCTTTACCGCCAGCGTCAAAGCAGGCCAGAACATCCGCCGCACCGGCGAAGATATTGCTCTTGGCGCAACGGTATTCGCTGCGGGGCAGAAGCTGACGGTGGGCGAACTGCCGGTGCTGGCCTCGCTTGGTATCGCGGACATTGAGGTGATCCGTCAGGTGCGCGTCGCGCTCTTTTCTACCGGTGACGAATTGCAGCTTCCGGGCCAGCCGCTGCAGGACGGGCAGATTTACGACACCAACCGTCTGGCGGTACACCTGATGCTGGAACAGTTGGGCTGTGAAGTGATCAACCTTGGCATTATTCCTGATGACCCGGAAAAACTGCGCGCCGCCTTTATTGAGGCAGACAACGCGGCCGACGTGGTGATCAGCTCCGGCGGTGTTTCGGTGGGTGAGGCGGATTACACCAAAACCATCCTGGAAGAGCTGGGTGAAATCGCCTTCTGGAAGCTGGCCATCAAGCCGGGCAAACCGTTCGCTTTTGGCAAGCTTAAGCACAGCTGGTTCTGCGGCCTGCCGGGTAACCCGGTCTCTGCCGCCCTGACCTTCTACCAGCTGGTGATCCCGCTGCTGGCGAAGCTTTCGGGCAACCGTGCCAGTCCGTTGCCGGTACGCCAGCGCGTGCGTGCCGCTACGCGCCTTAAGAAATCCCCCGGTCGTCTTGATTTCCAGCGCGGTATTCTGACACGCAACGCGGAGGGCGAGCTGGAGGTGAGCACCACCGGCCATCAGGGCTCGCACATTTTCAGCTCCTTCAGCCAGGGCAACTGCTTTATCGTGCTGGAGCGCGAGCGTGGCAATGTGGAAGCAGGCGAATGGGTTGAGGTGGAGCGCTTTAACCACCTGTTCGGAGGCTGAGATGGCGGCGGAACTGAGCGATGAAGAGATGATGCGCTATAACCGCCAGATTGTCCTGCGCGGTTTTGATTTTGAAGGCCAGGAAGCGCTCAAGGCGGCCAGCGTACTGGTCGTCGGCCTGGGCGGTCTGGGCTGCGCCGCCGCGCAATACCTCGCCGCGGCGGGTGTGGGCAAGATGACGCTGCTGGACTTTGATACCGTGTCGGTGTCCAATCTGCAGCGCCAGACGCTGCACAGCGATGCGACACTCGGCCAGCCGAAGGTGGACTCTGCCCGCGCAGCGTTAACGCGCATCAACCCCCACGTTCAGTTCACTCCGATTAACGCGATGCTGGATGACGAGGCGTTATACGCGCAAATCGCAAAGCACGATCTGGTGCTGGACTGTACTGATAACGTTGCCATCCGCAACCAGCTAAACGCCGGCTGTTTTACCCACAAAACGCCGCTGGTTTCTGGCGCGGCAATCCGCATGGAAGGACAGATCAGCGTCTTTACCTATGCTGAAGGCGAACCGTGTTATCGCTGTCTGAGCCGCCTGTTTGGTGAGAATGCGCTCACCTGCGTCGAGGCGGGCGTAATGGCGCCGTTAGTCGGGGTGATCGGGTCACTGCAGGCGATGGAAGCGATCAAAGTGCTGACCCGTTACGGTACGCCAGCGGCGGGGAAAATTGTGATGTATGACGCAATGACCTGCCAGTTCCGCGAGATGAAGCTGATGCGTAATCCGGGGTGTGAGGTGTGCAGCCAGTAAAAAAAGTCGGGTGGCGGCTTCGCCTTACCCGACCTACAACAGCGCGAACGTAGGCCGGGTAAGCGCCAGCGCCACCCGGCAACAGCGTCAGAGAGCCGTCCGTCCAAACGCCCCCTGCCAGTCCTGCTCAAACTTCACGATCGCCGCATCCACCGCCGGAGAGGTAATAAACTGCTGCGCCACGTCCAGCGGCAGCGTGATGGACTCACAGCCGGCCAGCAGGCAATCCAGCGCCTGACGCGGAGTTTTGAAGCTCGCCGCCAGCACTTTTGATTGCGGGGCATGCAGCGTCAGCAACTGCTGTAATTCCACAACGGTCTGGATCCCGTCTCCGCCCTGCGCATCCACGCGGTTAACGTAAGGCGCGACATACTCTGCCCCCGCCAGCGCGGACAACATCCCCTGTGCGGCACCATATACCGCGGTCCCCAGCGTCGGGATCCCTTCTGCTTTCAGCATTTTGATCGCCGCCAGCCCTTCCGCCGTCACCGGCACTTTCACCACCAGGTCGTTAATGATGGCACGCAGCTTACGCGCATCGTCCACCATGCCTTCGGCGGTCGTGGCCATCACCTGCGCGAACAGACGGCCTTTGCCACCCAGCGCGTCGTGCAGTTCTGGCAGCAGAACCTCAAGCGGCGTTTTGCCTGCCGCCACAATGCTGGGGTTGGTGGTTACGCCCGCCAGCGGGAAGATACGTGCGAGCTTTTTCACTGCCGCAACGTCAGAAGTGTCGAGATAAAGTTCCATGATGTCGCCCTCAATTTTAGCCTGCACTTACCCTATCACGACAAAACCTGCTCAGGAGTTGACCTGCATCAAGATAACTTTCATTCGAAAGTAATTTAATCTTCATATGCAAGATGAGAGGCAAAATCATGATCTTCAATATTCAGCGTTACTCTACCCACGATGGCCCCGGGATCCGTACCGTGGTGTTCCTGAAAGGCTGCTCGCTGGGCTGTCGCTGGTGCCAGAACCCGGAAAGCCGGGCCCGCACGCGGGACGTGCTGTTTGATGCACGTCTTTGCCTGGACGGCTGCGATCTGTGCCAGCAGGCGGCACCGGGCTGTATCGAACGTGCGCTGAACGGGCTGGTCATCCACCGTGAGAAACTAGACGAACAGACGCTTAACGCCCTTACCGACTGCTGCCCGACACAGGCGCTCACCGTATGTGGTGAAGAACGTCAGGTGGAGGAGATCATGGCGACCGTCCTGCGCGATAAGCCGTTTTACGACCGCAGCGGCGGCGGAATCACCCTCTCCGGCGGCGAGCCGTTTATGAACCCCGATCTGGCACTGGCGCTGTTTAAAGCCAGCCATGAACAGGGTATTCATACCGCCGTCGAAACCTGCCTTCACGTGCCGTGGCACTATATCGCGCCTTCACTACCGTATGTCGATCTGTTCCTCGCCGACCTGAAGCATGTGGATGCAGAGGTGTTCAAACAGTGGACGGACGGCTCGGCAAAACGCATCCTGGACAACCTGAAACGCCTGGCGGCGGCCGGGAAAAAAATCATCATTC
The DNA here is from genome assembly GCF_028737495.1 of Enterobacter cloacae complex sp. 2022EL-00981. Classification (NCBI taxonomy): domain Bacteria; kingdom Pseudomonadati; phylum Pseudomonadota; class Gammaproteobacteria; order Enterobacterales; family Enterobacteriaceae; genus Enterobacter; species Enterobacter cloacae complex sp. 2022EL-00981. The sequence continues at coordinate 2,818 of NZ_JAQZRK010000039.1, read as the reverse complement.
GCGTGCCGCTGATCCCGGGCTTTAACGCCGATGAAGCCTCTGTTACCGCCATTACCAATTTCGCCGCCGACGAACTGAACGTTCGCGACATTCACTTTCTGCCGTATCACACGCTGGGCATGAACAAATACACCCTGCTCGGCCAACCTTACACTGCCCCTGACAAACCGCTGGATAACCCTGCGCTACTGGACTTTGCACAGCAGTATGCCTGCCAGAAAGGGTTAACCGCGACCTTACGAGGATAAAACGATGACTACCCTGAATCTCAACACCCTCAGCGAGCGCATTAAAGCGCACAAAATGGCCCTGGTGCATATCGTGAAGCCGCCGGTCTGTACCGAGCGCGCGCAGCACTACACGGAAATGTACCAGCAGCATATGGATAAACCGATCCCGGTGCGTCGCGCGCTGGCGCTGGCGCATCATCTCGCGCAGCGCACCATCTGGATCAAACACGATGAGCTGATCGTCGGTAACCAGGCAAGCGAAGTGCGCGCCGCGCCGATCTTCCCGGAATATACCGTCTCCTGGATTGAGAAAGAGATTGACGATCTGGCGGACCGTCCCGGCGCGGGCTTTGCGGTCAGCGAAGAGAATAAGCGCGTTCTGCATGAGATCTGCCCGTGGTGGCGCGGCCAGACGGTACAGGATCGCTGTTACGGCATGTTCACCGACGAGCAGAAAAGCCTGCTGGAAACCGGCATTATCAAAGCCGAAGGCAACATGACCTCCGGCGATGCCCACCTGGCGGTGAACTTCCCGCTGGTGCTGGAAAAAGGGCTCGACGGCCTGCGTGCTAAAGTGGCCGAGCGCCGCTCGCGCATCAACCTGACGGTGATGGACGACCTGCACGGCGATCAGTTCCTGAAAGCGATAGATATCGTGCTGGAGGCGGTAAGTCTGCATATCGAACGTTTTGCAGCCCTGGCGCGTGAAATGGCAGCTACCGAATCCCGCGTCAGCCGCCGCGACGAGCTGCTGGCGATAGCGGAAAACTGTGACGCGATTGCCCATGAACCGCCAAAAACCTTCTGGCAGGCGCTGCAGCTGTGCTACTTCATTCAGCTTATCCTGCAGATTGAGTCCAACGGCCACTCCGTGTCGTTCGCCCGCATGGATCAATATCTCTACCCGTACTACCGTCGCGACGTAGAGCTGAACCAGAGCCTTGACCGCGAGCACGCCATCGAGCTTCTGCACAGCTGCTGGCTGAAGCTGCTGGAAGTGAACAAGATCCGCTCCGGCTCGCACTCCAAAGCCTCCGCAGGCAGCCCGCTGTACCAGAACGTCACCATCGGCGGTCAGAAGCTGGTCAACGGTGAGCCAATGGACGCCGTCAACCCGCTCTCTTACGCGATTCTGGAGTCCTGCGGTCGTCTGCGCTCCACCCAGCCAAACCTGAGCGTGCGTTATCACGCAGGGATGAGCAACGACTTCCTCGACGCCTGCGTGCAGGTGATCCGCTGCGGCTTCGGCATGCCAGCGTTCAACAACGATGAAATCGTGATCCCGGAATTCATCAAGCTCGGCGTAGAAAAAGAAGATGCGTACGACTATGCCGCCATCGGCTGCATCGAAACCGCCGTTGGCGGCAAATGGGGCTACCGCTGCACCGGCATGAGCTTTATTAACTTCGCCCGCGTGATGCTCGCCGCGCTGGAAGGCGGCCGCGACGCCACCAGTGGGAAAGTGTTCCTGCCGCAGGAGAAAGCGCTCTCTGCCGGTAACTTCAGCAATTTCGACGAGGTGATGACGGCCTGGGATACCCAGATCCGCTATTACACCCGTAAATCCATCGAGATTGAGTATGTCGTGGACACCATGCTGGAAGAGAATGTCCACGATATCCTCTGCTCGGCGCTGGTGGATGACTGTATCGAGCGGGCGAAAAGCATCAAGCAGGGCGGCGCGAAGTATGACTGGGTCTCCGGCCTGCAGGTGGGGATTGCCAACCTCGGTAACAGCCTGGCGGCGGTGAAGAAACTGGTGTTCGAGCAGGGCGTCATCGGTCAGCAGCAGCTGGCGGCGGCGCTGGCGGATGACTTCGACGGGCTGACGCACGAGCAGCTGCGTCAGCGTCTTATCAACGGTGCGCCGAAGTACGGCAACGATGACGACAGTGTGGACATGCTGCTGACCCGTGCTTATCAGACCTACATTGACGAGCTGAAGCAGTATCACAACCCGCGTTACGGCCGTGGCCCCATTGGCGGTAACTACTACGCGGGCACATCCTCCATCTCCGCAAACGTGCCGTTTGGTGCAGCGACAATGGCGACTCCGGACGGACGCAAAGCGCACACCCCGCTGGCGGAAGGCGCCAGTCCGGCCTCCGGTACCGATCACCTCGGTCCAACGGCGGTAATCGGCTCCGTGGGTAAATTGCCGACCGAAGCGATTCTTGGCGGCGTGCTGTTAAACCAGAAGCTGAACCCGTCAACGCTGGAAAACGACAGCGACCGTCAAAAGCTGATGGTGCTGCTGCGTACCTTCTTCGAGGTGCATAAAGGCTGGCATATTCAGTACAACATCGTTTCACGCGAAACGCTGCTAGACGCGAAGAAACACCCGGACCAGTATCGTGACCTGGTGGTACGCGTCGCAGGCTACTCGGCGTTCTTCACCGCCCTGTCGCCGGATGCACAGGACGATATCATTGCGCGTACGGAGCATACGCTGTAAAAAAACGCCCGGTGGCGCTGCGCTTACCGGGCCTACAATTATCCCCGTAGATACTGTTATGCCACGCAAGCATTTTTCTCGTGCAGTGTGGCATCGAACGGGCGTCCTGATTTCAGGACGCCATACGCCACCT
>NZ_JAQZRK010000038.1:0-43952 GCF_028737495.1 Enterobacter cloacae complex sp. 2022EL-00981 | reverse complement strand
TATCGGGGACGGGCGGATGTAACGTCCCTGTAAAGCCGCCCTCTCGGCGCATCCATGCGCCTCGCCCCGGCCTGCAGGAAACGCCTCAGCGATTTACAGCCGGACCAGGGCGTCGCTGTAAGTCATTCATTTTCCTGAAGCAACATTCATCGCTTCCGGTAAAAAATTACTGGGGATGCCTCAGCCGTAAGGGAGAGGGAGAAAACCGCGATGAGGGGGCTATTGGTTCCCCGCCCAGACGACCATGACTTTATCGCCATCATGTTCACGTACGAATCCATACCCCTCTTTCAGTGAAAGCGTGGTTTGCTTGCCTTCACCTATCGCCGGATGGCGGGCGCGGAACTGACCCAGCGTTTGCCAGTGGGCGACGGTTAACGCCTGTTTGCCCGTCACATCCTGCCAGTTCATATCCGAGCGTGTTCCCTGCAGAGGGTCGGAACCCGTCGGCCCGAACGGACGCTCTGATTCATCCCCATAATAGATTTGTACGCTGCCTGGCGCTAACAGCAGCAGTTCTGCCGCGCGCTGGCCCCCTTCGCGGAACAGGCGGGTGTCATGCGAAGAGAGATAGCTCAGAACGTTAAAGCTTTGCAGTTTTTCCGCCATCTGCTGCCAGGTCAGATCGATATCGGCCAGGCAGTTCACCGCTTTTGCCGCCTGCTCCTGATAATCGAAGTTAATCATCGCATCGAAGCCGTGGCGGTAATAATCGCTCTGCATGACCCCGTGGCCCCAGGATTCACCCGTCATCCAGAACGGCGCATTGTCGAGTTTTTTGTCCGGGTGAGCACCTTTCCAGGCCGCCAGCGCCTGGCTTGCCTGGTCCTTCAACTGCTGCCAGGCCGCCAGTTCCACGTGTTTTGCCGTATCAACACGGAAACCGTCAATGCCATACTCGCGTACCCACTGGCTGAGCCAGTGGGTCAGGTAATCGCGCGGGGTGTATCCCGGGATAGCTTTTGCCTGGGTATCGGGCTTGTGCTGATAGAAGTTTGGCAAACCGGACGGCGTGGTGGATTCCGTTTTCAGGTCGGGTAAAAACGCCAGTGACATGGTCAGGTCGTCAAAGCCCGGGTTGTTGTAATCGCCAATATCGGTGCGGATCCATTTTTTACCCCACCATTTTTCCCATGCGGCTTTATCGCTGAAGTTGATGTAATCATTAAAGCTGTGCCAGCTTTGTCCCGTGCCCGGCTTCCAGTCGGTCCAGCGTTCACCCAGCGTCTTCTTCAGCTCATCATCCTGCAGATAGAGCGCGCCAAACTGGTACTCCTGCATGTCGGCAAGCGTTGCGTAACCCACATGGTTCATGACGATATCGAACAGAATGCGGATGCCGCGCTTGTGCGCTTCATCGACGAGATGACGTAAATCATCTTCGGTGCCCATATTGGCATCAAGCCTGGTCCAGTCCTGCGTGTAGTAACCATGGTAGGCGTAGTGGGGGAAATCCCCTTTAGTGCCACCGCCGACCCAGCCATGGATCTGCTCAAGCGGGGAGCTTATCCAGAGCGCGTTTACCCCTAGTTGCTGCAGATAATCAAGCTTGCTCGCAAGCCCTTTCAGATCGCCGCCGTGGAAAGTGCCAATCTCCTGCATGCCGTCTTTGTGGCGGCCATAGCTGTTGTCATTCGTGGGGTCACCATTCACGAAGCGGTCGGTCAGCACGAAATAGACCGTAGCGTTTTGCCAGCTAAACGGCGCGGGTTTGTCGGTTTCGGCGCGCTCAAGCAGCAGCAGGCCGTTGCTGTTGGCGGCAGGCTGAAGGGTAATTTTTCCCTGCTGCACCGTCGCGGTTTGTTTGCTGTAGAAATCTCGCACCACGGAGCCTTCCGGGAAGGTGTTTCCCACCTCCAGCGTCAGGGGTTTTCCATCCCATTTTGGGCACTGGCGGATAACGTCTGCCACCGGTTGTTCTGCTGCGCTCTTGATGGTCAGCATCAGGGTTGGCGTGCCGGAACGGGTATCGACACGCATCTGGTACTCTCCGTCGCGGAACAGACGCCACTGCGGCGGCGTGCCGTCACACGGTTTGAGCGACAGCATCTCGTTGAGTTTTATCGCTTCTGTTGGCTGCCAGCACGTGTTGTCAAAACTCACTGTTAAAGGACGCGTACCCTTCGCAAGCTTTGCCTGGCTGGTGAACATTCCGGTGCCTTCGGCGCTGAATGCGTTAAATCCCGGCGATGACCAGTCAGCGTGTGCCAGTGCGGGTAACATCAGAAAAGCTACGGCGGTGCGTTTCATTCCATCTTCCTGTCGCGGCATTTTTGACCAGTGTGCCATCAGGTGAGGCGTAAAAACTCATCCCCCGGCGCTTTCTACAAGGATGACGCGAGAGGATGAGTGATCCCGCGCAAAATTAGGCAGTTATCTGCGAGATCGCACACAAATTTTCAGAATTGATGCTTAAGTGAGCACGTTTAAGGTGACATAGTTTCGGAATTGGACTATTTCTATACGTGCTCTTGAAGTCTATTTTTGATATGATTTGAGATTCCGCTCTCAAATTTGTGAAAAAAATAAGGTGTTGGAATGTTTATATCCGACCAGGAGACCTAATGATATCGACTCCCATTCGACGATATGGGGCCGCGATACTCATGTTACTCACCACGACATTTTCGGGTGGGGTGCTTGCAAAGACGCACACGGATACAACGAGTAAGAAAGCCCACGTAATAAAGACGACAAGCAGTAAGGTTAGCAGTAAACAAGAGTATTCTCGCAATAGTGCAAAGAGTAGTTCACTTCCTGATTTGCGAAAATACCCTTCCGGAACACCAAGGAAAAAAGCGTTTCTCCGGACAGTAATGCCTTACATCACAAGTCAAAACGCCGCGATTACGGCAGATCGTAACTGGTTGATCGCCAAACAGTACGATAGCCGCTGGACGCCGTCCGAGCGCGCGCGCCTGAAAGATATCGCAAAGCGCTACAAGGTAAGCTGGAACGGTAACACCCGTCGTGTGCCGTGGAACTCGCTCCTTGAGCGTGTCGACATCATCCCGGGCAGCATGGTTGCGACAATGGCTGCAGCCGAAAGTGGCTGGGGCACCTCGAAGCTGGCACGCAACAACAACAACCTCTTCGGCATGAAGTGTGTGAAGGGGCGTTGTAAAAATGCGCCGGGCAAGGTGAAGGGCTACTCGCAGTTTGAATCGGTGAAAGACTCAGTAAATGCCTATGTGGTAAACCTGAACACCCATCCGGCCTACTCGTCGTTCCGTAAGTCACGCGCACAGCTGCGTAAAGCGGATCAGGAAGTGACGGCCAGTACGATGATCCACAAGCTGAAAGGTTATTCCACCCAGGGTCAGCGCTATAACAACTATCTGTTTGCGATGTACCAGGATAACCAGCGACTTATCGCCGCCCATATGTAATCCCAATAACGCCTTCCACTGGAAGGCGTTTTCTTTTCTACATCATGACTTCGCTGTGGCGTTCCCGATACTCTTTCGGCGTGTTGTCGTATTCTTTACGGAACACCGAATAAAAATACTGCAGCGACGGATAGCCGCACATCTGCGAGATTTCGTTGATCGACAGCGACGTGGAGATGAGCAAACTGCGCGCTTTCTCCAGCTTCTCTGCGTGAATGACCGCATGAATGGTTTCGCCCACTTCCTCTTTAAAACGCTTCTCCAGATTTGAACGGGAAATACCCACGGAATCCAGCACCTGATCGACCTTGATACCTTTGCAGGCGTGGTTGCGGATAAAGTGCATCGCCTGAATGACTGCCGGGTCGTTTAAGGAGCGGTAATCCGTTGAGCGACGTTCTACCACGCGGACCGGGGGAACCAGCAGGCGCTGAAGCGGCAGGGATTCGTTATCCAGCAGACGATGCAGTAATTTTGCGGCCTGATACCCCATCTGTCGGGTGCCCTGCGCCACTGAGGAAAGGGCCACGCGAGAAAGGTAGCGGGTCAGCTCTTCGTTATCGATGCCAATCACGCACAGCTTCTCCGGCACCGGAATGTGCAAATGCTCGCAGACCTGCAATACGTGACGCGCGCGAGCGTCCGTCACGGCAATAATGCCGGTTTGCGGCGGCAGCGTCTGCAGCCAGTCAGCCAGACGGTTTTGCGCGTGCTGCCAGTTTTCCGGCGCGGTTTCCAGCCCCTGATAGACCACGCCGCGGTACTTCTCCTGGGCGACAAGCTGACAAAAGGCGTGTTCGCGCTCAACGGCCCAGCGCTTGCCGCTGGAGGCTGGTAAACCATAGAACGCAAAGCGATGGACGCCTTTCTCCTTTAAATGCAGAAACGCGCTTTCAACCAGCGCATGGTTATCGGTGGCGATATAGTGGACGGGAGGATAGTGCTCGGGCGAATGGTAAGAGCCGCCGACGCCCACAATCGGGACGTCGACGTCAGTCAGTAACTGCTCAATGACCGGGTCGTCATAGTCAGCGATGACGCCATCGCCCAGCCAGTCTTTGATGTTCTCGAGTCGGGTGCGGAAATCCTCTTCGATAAAGATATCCCACTCAGATTGCGACGCCTGCAAATATTCACCAACGCCCTCTACCACCTGTCGGTCGTAAGCTTTGTTGGCATTGAATAACAACGTAATGCGGTGACGCTTTTCAAACATGGCTCGCTTCCCAAATAAGTCACAATACGGTTATCAGGTACGCCGCTTGGTGGCAGAGTCCATCCACACTGCCAGCAAAAGAATGGCCCCCTTGACGATATACTGCCAAAACGTCGGGACGTCCATCATACTCATCCCGTTATCCAACGAAGCCATGATAAATGCCCCCATCACCGCACCCGCCACGCTGCCGACACCGCCCGCGAGGCTGGTACCGCCAATGACACAGGCGGCGATAGCATCCAGTTCGGCAATGTTCCCGGCTGACGGGGAACCCGCCCCGAGACGCGAGCTGAGGATCAACCCGGCGATAGCAACCATCAGACCGTTAATGGCAAAGACCGCCAGTTTGGTGCGCTCTACGTTAATGCCCGACAGACGGGCGGCCTCAAGGTTACCGCCGATGGCGTAAATACGGCGGCCAAACGCGGTGCGCGTGGCCATAAACATGCCGCCCAGCAGCAGGAGGGCCAGCAGGAGAACTGGCGTAGGGACGCCGCGATAGTCATTCAGGAGCCAAATCGCGCCGAGCACGATCACCGCAGTCAGTGCCTGACGTCCCACCACGGATGTTGATGGGGAGGAGGCCAGCCCCAGCGACTGACGGCGCATACGGCCACGCCATTGCCAGGCCACGAACGCCAGCAGCCCGACCACGCCGATGGTAAAGCCCACGCTGTCCGAGAGGTAGCTCTGACCAATCTGCGACATGGCGGCGCTGGTGGGAGAGACGGTGGTGCCGTTGGTGATGCCAATCAATACGCCGCGGAAGGCCAGCATTCCTGCCAGAGTAACAATGAACGACGGGACCTTCCGGTAGGCAACCCACCAGCCGTTCCAGGCACCCAGCACCAGACCTAATACCAGCGTCACCGCCACGGTCAGCGGCAGCGGCCAGCCGAGCCAGACGTCAAAAATGGCCGCGACGCCGCCGAGCAGGCCCATCATCGACCCCACCGACAGGTCGATTTCCGCCGAAATAATGACGAAGACCATGCCCACGGCCAGAATGCCGGTGATGGCAGTCTGGCGCAGCAGGTTAGAGACGTTACGCGCGCTCAGGTAGGAGCCATCGGTCATCCAGGTAAAAAACAGCATGATGGCGATAATGGCCGCGATCATCACGAATACCTGCAGGTTCAGCGCTTTTAACCCCGCGAATGCGCCGGGCGTCTGAACAGCGACTTTGATATCAGACGGATTGCTTTTCGACATGACGTTCGCTCCTTAAAGCGGCTTCCATCACCTGCTCCTGCGTCAGGTTCTGGTTAATCAGATTGGCTTTCAGTTTGCCCTCGTGCATGACCAGCACACGGTCGCTCAGGCCGAGCACTTCGGGTAATTCAGAGGAGATGACAATGACGGCGATCCCTTGCTGTACAAGCTGATTAATCAGTTTGTAGATTTCGTACTTTGCACCGATATCAATGCCGCGCGTCGGCTCATCCAGGATCAAGATGCGTGGATTGAGGAGCAGACAGCGCGCCAGAATGGCTTTTTGCTGGTTGCCTCCGCTCAGGCGCCCAATGGCCAGTTCCGGTGAGGATGTTTTCACTTTGAGGCGGGCGAGAGATTGCAAAATGCACTGCTGCTCTGCGGCATCATCAAGGCTGCTCAGCGCGCCGGAGAACTGATCGAGTGCCGCGAGCGTGATGTTTTTACCCACCGCCATCACCGGCACGATGCCGTCTTTTTTGCGGTCTTCCGGCACCATGGCAATTCCGTGGGCAATTGCCTGCTGGCAGTTGTCGATTTTCACCGGCTTGCCATCAATATAAACCGTGCCTTCCCAGCGCCCTGGCCAGACGCCGAACAGGCACTGCACGGCTTCAGTACGTCCGGCGCCGACGAGCCCGGCAACACCGAGAATTTCACCCCGGTGCAGGGAAAAGGAGATGTTGTTTACGCGTTTGATATGGCGATTTACCGGGTGCCACGCGGTCAGGTTTTCTACGCGTAACACTTCATCACCCGTTGTGTGAGGTTCATTCGGGTAGAGCGCCGTCAGTTCGCGGCCCACCATCATGGTGATGATGTCATCCTCGCTCATGCCTTCGGCTTCGCGTGTGCCGATGTGTTGACCATCGCGGATCACGCAGATGGTGTCCGAAATGGCTTTGACCTCGTTGAGTTTGTGAGAAATGTAGATGCAGGCGATACCGTGATTTTGCAGATCGCGGATGATATCCAGCAGGACGGCCGTTTCCTGTTCGGTGAGAGAGGCCGTGGGTTCGTCGAGGATCAGCAGCCTGACCTGTTTGTTCAGCGCCTTAGCGATTTCAACCAGCTGTTGCTGCCCCAGACCCAGGTCTCCCACGCGGGTATCCGGCGAAATGGCCAGACTGACCTGCGCCAGCAGTTTTTCACAGCGTAGCGTCATGGTGTCGTAATCCAGCACGCCGTGGCGCGAAATTTCGGCCCCGAGGAAAATGTTCTCCAGCACGGTGAGATGCTTCACCAGCGCCAGCTCCTGGTGAATGATGGCGATACCCTTACGTTCAGTATCGCGAATGTGGGTGGCCTGAATGACCTCGCCGGCAAAGACAATTTCACCTTCGTAGCTGCCATGCGGATAGATCCCGCACAACACTTTCATAAGCGTCGACTTACCCGAACCGTTTTCGCCGCAGAGCGAAACCACTTCACCAGGATTTAGCCGCAGGCTCACGTTATCGACCGCTTTCACCGCGCCAAAACGCTTGGTGATGCTCTTCATTTCAAGTAAATAAGGCATAACTGCTCCACATGACCCGAGGTAAAAACAGTACAAGTCGATGCGCCCCCGCAGGGCAGGGGCTGCGCTGGATTACAGTTCACTCTTCTTGTGGAAACCGTCTTTGATAACGGTGGCGTCAATGTTCTCTTTATTGACTTCAATTGGCGTGAGCAGGCGTGCCGGCACATCTTTCAGACCGTTGTTCAGCGTCGCGTCGGCTTTCGGTTGTTTACCGTTCCCCAGCTCTACGGCGATCTCTGCAGCCGTGTTGGCCAGTTCAGTGATGGGCTTATACACTGTCATGGTCTGGGTGCCCGCAATGATGCGTTTTACACCGGCGAGATCCGCATCCTGGCCTGAAATGGCCACTTTCCCGGCCAGCCCCTGCGCGCTCAGCGCCTGAATGGCACCCCCGGCGGTGGCGTCGTTGGAGGCGACGACGGCATCAATTTTGTTGTTGTTCGCGGTTAGCGCGTTTTCCATAATTTTTAGCGCGTTTTCAGGCAACCAGCCGTCCGCCCATTGATCGCCAACCACTTTAATCTTGCCGCTGTCGATATACGGCTTGAGGACTTTCATCTGGCCTTCACGGAACAGTTTGGCGTTGTTATCCACCGGTGAGCCGCCCATCAGGAAATAATTGCCCTGCGGCACTTTATCGACCAGGCTTTTTGCCTGCAGTTCGCCCACTTTTTCATTGTCGAACGAAATATAATAATCAATGTCCGCATTATTAATCATGCGGTCATACGCCAGAACTTTAATCCCTTCTTGCTTCGCTTCTTTCACGACGTTACTTAATACCTGGCCGTTATAAGGGATAATGACCAGTACATCAACGCCACGGTTAATCATATTCTCAATTTGCGACATCTGCGTTTCTTCGTTGCCATTTGCAGACTGCACAAACACACTTGCGCCAAGTGATTCCGCTTTTTTTACAAAAATATCGCGATCTTTTTGCCAGCGCTCCAGACGCAGGTCGTCAATCGCCATGCCAATTTTGACCTCTTTGGCATGTCCTGCAAAGCTTGCAAGGAGGAGAGTAGTGCAGAGCGTTAGGGTAAGGTTCTTTATCTTCATAATTATTAGGCCTTTTGTAGGGGTATGTGTTGCTGAGATAAAAGAAACATTCACTGCTTAGACGCAGCAAATTTTTAACGCGGAAAGGCGGGCTGGCAATTACAGATTTTTATCTTCTCATTACGATATTTGGTTTATTTCTGAATTTATGACCGCGATCGGATTTTAAAATACGTAAGGTCTTAATTACATTTGATTATGGAATCTGCGCCGAAAAATAGTTTGCTTGCGCATTATTTTGCGAGCCAGCGCACAGTTGCGCATTCTCTCAATAGCAGTGTGAAATAACGTAATTGAGCAACCCAAAATGTCTATTCACTATTACTCCTGTATCAACGACTCGCCGCATACCCTGATTATGGAGCTCAATATGCAAGCTTATTTCGACCAACTCGATCGTGTTCGTTACGAAGGCCCGAAAACGACCAATCCTTTAGCATTTCGTCACTACAACCCGGATGAGCTGGTGCTGGGTAAGCGCATGGAAGATCATCTGCGCTTTGCCGCCTGTTACTGGCATACCTTCTGCTGGAACGGCGCCGATATGTTCGGTGTGGGTTCCTTTGACCGCCCGTGGCAACAGCCGGGAGAGGCTATCGAGCTGGCGAAGCGCAAAGCGGATGTGGCATTTGAATTCTTCCACAAGCTGAACGTGCCGTATTACTGCTTCCATGACGTGGATGTGTCGCCGGAAGGCGCATCGCTGAAAGAGTACCTGAACAACTTTGCGCAGATGGTGGATGTGCTGGCGGCGAAGCAGCAGCAAAGTGGCGTGAAGCTGCTGTGGGGCACGGCTAACTGCTTCACGAACCCTCGCTATGGTGCCGGGGCAGCAACAAACCCGGATCCAGAAGTATTTAGCTGGGCGGCCACGCAGGTCGTGACCGCAATGAACGCCACGCATCAGTTGGGCGGCGAGAACTATGTTCTGTGGGGCGGACGTGAGGGTTATGAAACCCTGCTGAATACCGATCTGCGTCAGGAGCGCGAGCAGATTGGCCGCTTCATGCAGATGGTGGTTGAGCATAAGCATAAAATCGGTTTCCGCGGCACGCTGCTGATTGAACCGAAGCCACAGGAACCAACCAAGCATCAGTACGATTACGACGTCGCGACCGTGTACGGCTTCCTGAAGCAGTTCGGCCTGGAAAAAGAGATTAAAGTTAACATTGAAGCCAACCATGCCACCCTGGCGGGTCACTCTTTCCATCACGAAATTGCGTCTGCCATTGCGCTGGGCATCTTCGGCTCGGTCGATGCTAACCGTGGTGATGCGCAGCTGGGCTGGGATACCGACCAGTTCCCGAACAGCGTGGAAGAGAATGCGCTGGTGATGTATGAAATCATCAAAGCGGGTGGTTTCACTACCGGCGGCCTGAACTTTGACGCCAAAGTGCGTCGTCAGAGCACCGATAAATACGATCTGTTCTACGGCCACATTGGCGCGATGGATACCATGGCGCTGGCGCTGAAAGTCGCTGCGCGCATGATTGAAGACGGTGAGCTGGATAAACGTGTCGCGAAGCGTTACAGCGGCTGGAACAGTGAGCTGGGCCAGCAAATTTTGAAAGGCCAGTTATCGCTTGCGGAAATCGCGAAGTACGCTGAACAACATCAGCTGGCGCCACAGCACCAGAGCGGACACCAGGAACTGCTGGAAAATCTGGTCAATCACTATTTGTTCGACAAGTAAAAACGTAGGCCCGGTAAGCGGAAGCGCCACCGGGCATTTCTGTCAAAGGAGCCACCACAATGTATATCGGGATTGATCTTGGCACATCGGGTGTGAAAGCCATCCTCTTAAGCGAGCAGGGTGACGTGTTGGCAACGCAGACTGAAAAACTGCAGGTTTCGCGTCCGCATCCGTTATGGTCGGAACAGGATCCGGAGCAGTGGTGGCAAGCGACGGATCGCGCAATCAAGGGGTTAGGTGAACAGCACAGTTTGCGTGAGGTCACCGCGCTGGGTATCGCCGGACAGATGCACGGCGCTACGCTGCTGGACAGCCAGCATCGCGTGCTGCGCCCTGCGATCCTCTGGAACGATGGCCGCTGTGCGGAAGAGTGCGCACTCCTTGAAGAGCGAGTGCCTGCGTCCCGTGACATCACCGGCAACCTGATGATGCCCGGCTTCACCGCGCCGAAGCTTCTCTGGGTGCAACGCCATGAGCCGGAGATTTTCCGTCAGGTGGCGAAGGTCTTACTGCCAAAAGATTATCTGCGTTTTCGCATGACGGGGGATTTTGCCAGCGACATGTCCGACGCCGCCGGCACCATGTGGCTCGACGTGGCGAAACGCGACTGGAGCGAGGCGATGCTGGATGCCTGTCATCTCACCCGTGAGCATATGCCCGCACTCTTTGAAGGCAGCGAAATTACCGGCACCTTACAGTCCGCCATAGCGGAACGCTGGAATATGCCTGCTGTGCCGGTGGTGGCTGGCGGCGGGGATAATGCGGCGGGCGCCGTGGGTGTCGGCATGGTTGATGCGGGCCAGGCCATGCTGTCTCTCGGCACCTCTGGCGTCTATTTTGCCGTCAGCGACGGATATCGCAGCAACCCGGAAAGCGCGGTGCACAGTTTTTGCCATGCGCTGCCAGGAAAATGGCATTTGATGTCGGTGATGCTCAGTGCAGCTTCTTGCCTGGACTGGGCGGCGAAGCTGACCGGGATGGCCGATGTTCCGGCATTGATTACCGCAGCACAGCAGGCGGATGAAAACGCTGGTACCGTCTGGTTTTTACCGTATCTCTCCGGTGAGCGTACACCGCACAACAACCCGGAAGCGAAAGGGGTATTTTTTGGCTTAACCCATCAGCACGGTCCTGCGGAACTGGCGCGTGCGGTTCTGGAAGGCGTGGGCTATGCGCTGGCGGATGGAATGGACGTGGTGCATGACTGCGGCCTGAAACCAGCAAGCATCACCCTGATCGGCGGCGGCGCACGCAGCAGCTACTGGCGCCAGATGCTCTCTGATATCAGTGGATTGCAGCTGGACTATCGTACCGGGGGCGATGTGGGCCCGGCGCTGGGTGCCGCGCGGCTGGCGCAGATAGCCATGAACCCGGAAAAACCGCTTTCGCAACTGTTGCCACAGCTCACGCTGGAACAGGCTCATCTGCCCGACGCAACTCGCCACGCGCGATATGCTGAAAGGCGCGATGTGTTCCGCAAAATCTATCAGCAGTTGCTGCCGCTGATGTCATAAGCGTGATTGTCTGTCAGAGGCATGAGGATGTCCTTTTTTGGTCTGTCCGCGTGCCTGTTTCCTCGCCAGTATGTATTTATACCCACTGGCGAGGAGCACCATCATGTCACGTATTGCATTAATCAACATCGATACCCAACAGTCTTTTCATCACCGCGATTACTGGCAGGAGCAAGATGTTTCGGCCTTTCAGCAGGCAATGCTGGGGCTGACAGAAGGCTGCCAGTCGCGCGGTATTCCCGTCGTTGATATTTTCCATGTGGATGAAAAAGGCCCTTTCTCACTGCAAAGCGGCTATGTCAAACCGATGGCCTTTTTACGTCATCAGCCGGATGTGGTTTTCCAGAAACATGTTCATAATGCCTTCACGGATACGGGCCTGGATCGCTGGCTGCGCGAGCGTGATATCAACCAGCTGATCCTATGCGGTATTCGCACTGAACAGTGCTGCGAAACCACCGCACGGGTGGCATCCGATCTGGGTTATGCTGTGACCTTTGTTAGCGAGGCAATGCTCACGTTTCCTATGACGTACAAGGGCGTAACCCTTAGCGCTGCGGAAATTCGTCATCGTACCGAAACGGTACTGTCAGGGCGATTTGCCGCGATTAAAACGGTAGCGGAGACGCTGGAGTCACTGTAATGCGCATCGACGTTTGGTTCGTTATGTTGCCCGGGGTGTTGTCATTAGACATGACTGGCCCGGCAGAAACCTTTGTCCTGGCAGGCGATGCGTTTCGTCTGCATTACATTGGCCCGCAACCTGAGGTGCAAACGTCGATTGGTTTGATGATGAGCGGTATCGCGCCATTACCGGAAAGGCTTCCGGAAGGGAGCCTGCTGGTTCTGCCTGGTGTAAGCGACTCCCGCGTTCAGTTTTCTACGCCGCAGGCGATGCAGATCCAGCACTGGCTGATGCGCCTGCAGCCAGCTATTCAGCGTCAGGATATCACCGTGATGTGCGTCTGCTCAGGGGCTTTGCTGGCAGCAAAATCAGGGTTGCTGAACAACCGGCAGTGCACAACGCATCATGAGGTTATCGACCGTTTACGCGCTGCCGCCCCCACGGCGACGATCAAAGAGAACCGGATATTCGTGCAGGATGAGAATGTCTGGACCAGCGCAGGGATCACCTCGGGTATCGACCTGGCGCTGCATATGATTAACCGTCTGTGCGGGCCAGAAAAGGCGCTGGCCGTGGCACGCGAGATGGTGGTCTGGTTCCGTCGGTCCGGGGACGATCCGCAGCTATCGCCATGGTTACGCTATCGCAATCATCTTCATCCGGCTATCCACCGTGCTCAGGATGCGCTCACCGCAGACCCGCAAAAAGCGTGGAACGTGCCGGATATTGCCGCGCTGGCGCATGTCAGCCCGCGCCATTTAACCCGTCTTTTCCAGACGCATTTGGGGATAAGCGTTCGCGATTACCTGGAGCAGCTGCGTCTGGCGGTGGCGGAGCAATGGCTATTGCAGGGGCGCGGCGTGGAGCAGGCCTCACTGGCGGCAGGGTTTTCCTCCCCGCGCCAGTTTCATCGGGCCCGACAGCGCGTCGTCAACTGACGAAGCGGCGGGTGTCTAGCTTCTGTAGCAGCATCGACAGCAACAGGCTCACGACCAGTGTGACGGAGAAAATCCAGACGATATCCAGCACTGGCCAGCTTTTGAGTTCAACGCCTCTCGTGCGTAGTGCGTGGATCACCAGCGCGTGAAAACCATAAATCCCCAGCGAGTGTCGCGAGATAAAACCCAGCACGGGAAGAGGGCGCGCGTTCAGGGTGTTTTTAACGAGCGTCAGCAGGGAAACGGCACAAATGAAGACCATCGGCCCGCAGTACAGATACCATGTATCGGCAAAATTGCCGCGCCATTGCAGCTCATGCAGCGTCCCGCGTGAAATGATAATCACCCCGATGATAAACAACGCGCCACATAGCCAGCTGATACCCCGCTTTTGGGTATCCATCATCCCGATGGCGCGCCCCAGCATGCCGTAGAGCACGTAGTAAAACGTATCGCCATTGATGTAGAGGTTTACCGGTAGCCACTCAAAACCGTCGATTTTTTGTGAGACGGTATTCGGGTTGGCGATGATGCCTATCACCACCATCAGCGCCAGGAGCATCTTTCCGCTGACGTTTTTTACCTGAATCAACGGTGATACCAGGTAGATAACGATAATGGCGAAGAAAAACCACAGGTGGTAAAACACCGGCTTTTGCAGCAGATATTTGAGTGACAGGCCGGGGCTAATGGAGGTAAACAGCGTGATGTAAATCAGCGCGACGGCGCTATAAAAGCCGAGACACGCGGCGATACGAATAAAATGTCGCGGTTGTGCGCTACGCTCGCCAAAAAAGAGAAAGCCGGAAATCATAAAGAACAGCGGAACGCTGACACGCGACGCGGAGTTGAGAATATTCGCGACATCCCAGTTAACAGGGCTGATACTGTGTGCGTTCGTAACATACCAGGTCGTCGTGTGGATCATCACCACCATCAGACACGCTATTCCTCGCAGATTATCAATCCAGCTAATTTTTGACTGCATCAGTTCCTCTTTTTCCCTGTAAATAGAGTGTGACTGCTATTGTGTAAAAGTCTTTCCTTGGAAAAATCTGAGTTTTATAACGCGGACTTGTCTGGCCATCGCGAGATTCGCAGAATGCCAGACCGTAATCTATAAAAGCTTTGCTACTAAAAATAACAGCCACTGACCGGGTCGGTAATAAAAATGATGATGAAGCGTGTGGGGTCACTCTTTCTGCTGGTGGTACTGGCCGGATGCAGTACGCCTCAGGAAGCACCTGCGCAAAAAGCGCAGCAGGGCAAAATGAGCCCGGAACGTTCGCTGAATATGGAACAGCTGTGTAAAGATCAGGCGGCTCACCGCTATAACCTGGATACCCAGAAAATTGATGTCACCGGCTTTGAGCGTTTTCAGGGCAGCTATGAGCTTCGGGGCCATACCTCTCGTAAAGAGGGCTTTGTCTGCTCGTTTGATGCGGACGGCCAGTTTTTACATCTCTCCATGCGCTAATCTGCTCGCATAATCGACAGCCAGACGCTCGCCGCGTTCTGGCTCGACGCTTATTTCCCAATTTTCCCTAAACAACCCCGTTTCGTACTGTATATCTTGCAGCCAGCGGGTATACTGGTCCCTTCCATTTAAAACCACACGTATCCAGCACGAAATACTATGCAAAAGTTTGATACCAAGACCTTCCAGGGCCTGATCCTGACCTTACAGGATTACTGGGCTCGCCAGGGCTGCACCATTGTTCAACCTTTGGACATGGAAGTCGGCGCAGGCACCTCACACCCGATGACCAGCTTACGCGCGTTGGGGCCAGAGCCAATGGCGACTGCTTATGTGCAGCCTTCCCGTCGTCCGACCGATGGCCGTTACGGCGAAAACCCAAACCGTCTGCAGCACTACTATCAGTTCCAGGTGGTCATTAAGCCATCGCCAGACAATATTCAGGAACTGTACCTTGGGTCACTGAAAGAGCTGGGTATGGATCCGACCATTCACGACATTCGTTTCGTGGAAGATAACTGGGAAAACCCAACGCTGGGTGCCTGGGGTCTGGGTTGGGAAGTGTGGCTGAACGGCATGGAAGTGACCCAGTTTACCTACTTCCAGCAGGTTGGCGGTCTGGAATGTAAGCCGATCACCGGTGAAATCACCTATGGTCTGGAACGTCTGGCAATGTACATTCAGGGCGTAGACAGCGTTTACGACCTGGTCTGGAGCGACGGCCCGCTGGGTAAAACCACTTACGGCGACGTGTTCCATCAGAACGAAGTGGAGCAATCCACCTATAACTTCGAATACGCGGATGTGGACTTCCTGTTCACCTGCTTCGAGCAGTACGAGAAAGAAGCGCAGCAACTGCTGGCGCTGGAGACTCCGCTGCCGCTGCCTGCCTACGAGCGTATTTTGAAGGCCGCCCACAGCTTCAACCTGCTGGACGCCCGCAAAGCGATCTCCGTGACTGAACGTCAGCGCTACATTCTGCGTATTCGTACCCTGACCAAAGCCGTTGCAGAAGCTTACTATGCGTCCCGTGAAGCCCTTGGCTTCCCGATGTGCAACCGAAACAAATAAGAGGCGGCCATGTCTGAGAAAACTTTCCTGGTGGAAATTGGCACCGAAGAGCTGCCACCAAAAGCCCTGCGCAGCCTGGCTGAATCTTTTGCTGCGAACGTGACTGCCGAGCTGGATAACGCTGGCCTGGCGCACGGTAAAATTGAGTGGTTTGCTGCTCCGCGTCGTCTGGCGCTGAAAGTGGCGAACCTGGCGGCGTCTCAGCCGGATCGTGAAGTGGAAAAACGTGGCCCGGCGATTGCCCAGGCGTTCGACGCGGAAGGCAAGCCAAGCAAAGCGGCAGAAGGCTGGGCGCGCGGTTGCGGTATTACCGTTGACCAGGCCGAGCGTCTGACCACTGACAAAGGCGAATGGCTGCTGTATCGCGCTCACGTAAAAGGTGAACGCGCCGAAGCACTGCTGCCAAACATGATCGCCACTTCGCTGGCTAAGCTGCCGATTCCTAAGCTGATGCGCTGGGGTGCGTCCGACGTACACTTCGTGCGTCCGGTTCACACCGTGACCCTGCTGCTGGGCGACACCGTTATTCCGGCGACCATTCTGGGCGTGGCGTCCGATCGCGTCATTCGCGGCCACCGCTTTATGGGCGAGCCAGAGTTCACCATCGACAATGCCGACCAGTATCCGCAGATCCTGCTGGAGCGCGGTAAAGTCATTGCTGACTACGAACAGCGTAAAGCTAAAATCAAAGCCGACGCTGAAGAGGCGGCGCGCAAGATTGGCGGTAACGCTGACCTGAGCGACAGCCTGCTGGAAGAGGTCACCTCGCTGGTGGAATGGCCGGTTGTGCTGACCGCGAAGTTCGAAGAGAAATTCCTCGCGGTTCCGGCAGAAGCGCTGGTGTACACCATGAAGGGTGACCAGAAATACTTCCCGGTTTATGCCAACGACGGCAAGCTGCTGCCAAACTTTATCTTCGTGGCGAACATCGAATCGAAAGATCCGCAGCAGATTATCTCCGGTAACGAGAAAGTGGTGCGTCCACGTCTGGCGGATGCGGAGTTCTTCTTCAATACCGACCGTAAAAAACGTCTGGAAGATAACCTGCCGCGCCTGCAGACCGTGCTGTTCCAGCAGCAGCTGGGTACGCTGCGCGACAAGACCGACCGTATCGCGGAGCTGTCCGGCTGGATCGCCCGTGAAATCGGCGCGGACGTTAACCATGCCACCCGTGCGGGTCTGCTCTCCAAGTGCGACCTGATGACCAACATGGTGTTCGAGTTTACCGACACCCAGGGCGTTATGGGTATGCACTACGCGCGTCACGATGGCGAAGCGGAAGATGTGGCGGTTGCCCTGAACGAACAGTATCAGCCGCGCTTTGCTGGCGATGAACTGCCGTCTAACCCGGTTGCCTGTGCGGTCGCGATTGCCGATAAAATGGATACCCTGGCGGGGATCTTCGGTATCGGCCAGCATCCAAAAGGCGACAAAGACCCGTTCGCGCTGCGTCGTGCGGCGCTGGGCGTGCTGCGTATCATCGTTGAGAAGAACCTGAACCTCGATCTGCAGACTCTGACTGAAGAAGCGGTGCGTCTGTACGGTGACAAGCTGACCAATGCCAACGTGGTGGATGACGTGATCGACTTTATGCTCGGTCGCTTCCGCGCGTGGTATCAGGACGAAGGTTACACCGTGGATACCATTCAGGCGGTGCTGGCGCGTCGTCCAACGCGTCCGGCTGACTTCGATGCGCGTATGAAGGCGGTTTCTCACTTCCGTACGCTGGAAGCGGCATCTGCCCTGGCGGCGGCGAACAAGCGTGTCTCCAACATTCTGGCGAAATCTGACGAAACGCTGAACGAGCGTGTGAACGCAGCGACGCTGAAAGAGCCGGAAGAGATCGCCCTGGCGATGCAGGTTGTGGTGCTGCGTGACAAGCTGGAGCCATACTTCGCAGAAGGCCGTTATCAGGAAGCGCTGGTAGAACTGGCGGAACTGCGTGACGTTATCGACGCCTTCTTCGAAAAAGTGATGGTCAACGTGGAAGATAAAGATCTGCGTATTAACCGTCTCTCTATGCTCGAAAAACTGCGTGAGCTGTTCCTGCGCGTGGCGGATATCTCGCTGCTGCAGTAATGTGCCCGCCGGGCATGTACAGGCTAAAAACCCGCTTCGGCGGGTTTTTTTTATGGCGTGCGGGTGAAAATTTAATCTTGAAATGGTCAACATATTACCGCTATCCTTATCGGCGTTAACTTTCTCCCTCAGGAGCGCATTCCGAAAATGAACAAACACGACTGATGAATTTCGATCCTTGCTAAACGCGACCGCGTCGGCAGGGGATGTTTTGATTTCATTCAGGAGTGCTTATGGCTCATTTTGCGCAGTCCCCTTCTTTTATTTTGCATCAGGTCACCTGTCAGTTTGCGACGGGCGATATTCTTTTTGGCCCGCTGAACCTCTCTCTGGAGACATCCCTGTGTGCGCTCGTTGGTCGTAATGGCAGCGGGAAAACGCGTCTGCTGCGCATGCTGGCGGGGCTGGATGAACCTGCCAGTGGTCATATTGAGCGTTTTGCCTCACATGTCTATGTGGCACAACAGCAGGATATCTCCCCACAGACAACGCTTGCTGAACTGCTTGGTTATGACGCGATTTTTGCAGCGCGTAAGCGCATCGATCGCGGCGATTACCAGCCTGACGATCTGGAGATGCTCGACGGCTACTGGGATTTAGCAGAACGCCTGAACGAGGCGTTTCTCCAGGCGAAACTGCCACCGTTTGACCCCGATAAACCTGCCGCCGAATTCAGCGGTGGCGAGCGGATCCGTGCCCTGTTGTGCGGTGCATTTACGGCTGAGGCGAATTTCCTGTTGCTGGATGAACCTACCAACCATCTGGATCGACAAGGCCGGGCGTGGTTTTACGACCAGTTGCGCCGTTATCAGGGCGGCGTGCTGGTTGCCTCTCACGATCGTGAGCTACTGGCGCAGGTGCCACGTATTCTTGAGCTGAGCGCCTCCGGGCTGCGCAGCTACGGCGGCAATTATGCAGACTATAAACAGCAACGGGATGCCGAACAGCAGGCTGCCCGCGCGGCGCTGGAGCATGCGGCAACGGAGCGCAAACGCACCCGCGCGCGAATGCAAAAAGAGCATGATGACAGCCAGCGGCGTTCGGCGAAGACCATACGCACGGTCGATACCCTGAATATCGCGTCGTTTGAGCGGGTCAAATATAAAGCGGCGGCAAAAGAGCGTATCGGCTCGTGGAAAAAACAGCACAGCGATCAAAACGATGCGCTGAATGCCGCGGTAAACAAGGCGCGGGAACGGGTTGAAGAAGACGCCCCGATCATGTTTACCCTGCCGGGAAGCCAGATTGCTGAGGGAAAACAGGTGCTGGTGCTGGAGGAACTGCAATTGCCGCATGTCTCACTTCCGCCAATGAACTGGCGGATGGACGGCCCGATGCGCGTGGCGCTCAGGGGGCCCAATGGCTGCGGTAAATCAACGCTGTTAAAAGTCATCCTCGGTGAAACCGCACCCCGTGCAGGCAGTTGTAAGGTATCGGTGACGTGTGCGTATCTCGATCAGCACCTGTCGCAGCTGGATCTGACGCAGTCGGTGATGGCACATCTCAATCTGAGCAATACGCCGCTGGAAGAGGGGACGCTGCGTACCCGCCTGGCACAGCTTCAACTGGGGGCGGATAAAGTCTCACTGCCGCTGGCAGAGTTGAGCGGAGGTGAGCGTCTGAAAGCCGCCCTGGCCTGCGTGTTGTGGCGCGAGCACGCCACGCAGCTTTTACTGCTTGATGAACCGACCAACCATCTGGACCTGGCATCGGTCCAGGTGATTGAAGCGGCGCTGGCCGGTTTCCCCGGAGCACTGCTGGTGGTGTCCCATGATGAAAGCTTTCTGCAAGGGTTGGCGTTAACGCATGAACTGGTGTGGGAGGAGACGGGCTGGCGTTATGAAGGCCTTTAAAACACAAACCCCCGCAAAGGCGGGGGCGGTAATTCACGGTACTGCATCACGCTATCTGTTTGCTGAGTGCAGGGTTGGCCTGAATCAGGCGCATCAGCTTTAACTCGGTTGGCGTGGGTTTCTCTCGTTTCGACTCCCACTCCAGCACCATCGCCACGCTGACACCCATCGCTCTGGCGAATTCATCTGTTTTTAAACCTGTCCCTTTGCGCAATTGCTCATATTCTGTAAAGGGATTGGATTTCTGTTGCAGGGTCACTGTCTGCGGTACATCTTTAAAAATAATCTGTTCCAGGCTGCTCAGCAGCTCAAACTCAGGATCTTTATATTCCATTGAGAACTCCTCTTAAATCACACACCGGGATCAAGAACATCAGAGAGCCCATTAAGAATAGTCCCTAATACAAACGAAGGATCATCACGCTTGTGATTAATCGTGCGGTAACGATCGCTTTATCCGTTTCAGCTATGCGGATAGTTATGCTAATTACCTGATTAACCATATGTCGGCTTCGCCAGGTATTTTTTTGTAAAGAGTAAGAAATAAAATGGCAATAGCCGTTTTGCATGAAAAGAGTATCTTGCAGCGCTGACCTGGACTATCCTTGTCAGCGTTGGGCACGCGTGTGCCGATGTGCGCTTTTTTGGGTGAAAGGAGTAATGAAATGGCGACAGGAAAGTCCTGCTCTCGCTGGTTTGCGCCTATTGCGGCGTTGTTGATGGTTGTTAGCCTGAGTGGGTGTTTTGATAAAGAAGGCGATCAGCGCAAAGCGTTTATCGATTTTCTGCAGAATACAGTGATGCGCAGCGGCGAGCGTTTGCCGACGCTGACTGCGGATCAGAAAAAACAGTTTGGCCCCTTCGTGTCTGATTACGCCATTCTGTATGGTTATTCACAGCAGGTAAGCCAGGCGATGGACTCCGGCATTCGTCCGGTTGTGGATAGCGTTAACGCCATCCGTGTCCCGCAGGATTATGTCACCCAACGTGAACCGCTTCGCCAGTCTAACGGTGCGCTCGGCGTGCTGAGCCAGCAATTGCAGAACGCGAAAATGCAGGCTGACGCGTCACGTTCCGCGCTGAAACAGGGCGACGATCTCAAACCGGTCTTCGACAAAGTGTATGAGAAAGTGGTGACCAAACCTTCGGATGCCCTGCAACCGCTGATCCCCGCCGCGCAGATCTTCACGCAGCAGCTGGTTCAGGTAGGGGATTTTATCTCCCAGCAGGGAACGCAGGTGAGCTTTGTTGCCAACGGTATTCAGTTCCCAACCTCGCAGCAGGCGAGTCAGTACAATACGCTGATTGGGCCGCTGGCCTCTCAGCACCAGGCCTTTAGCCAGGCGTGGAGCGCAGCCGTCGCTGCCACAGAATAAACCGAAAAAACCCCGCTTCAGGCGGGGTTTTTTACTTATGACTAAAATAACGCTTGTCATTCCTCTACCACATCGGTATAACTGTTCGCGTCGGTTTGTTACACAGACCTAAAGCAGTTTAGTAAAGCAGTCCAGATTGTTATCCATAGATACCCTTCGTAGTGACCCTTCCTTCATCGCTTAAAAATCTGTAACGCAACCCATCAAGCCGGAAGGCACAATATATTTGTTAATTAAGGTAATTCTATGTCTGCTAAAATGACTGGTCTGGTAAAATGGTTCAACGCTGATAAAGGTTTCGGCTTCATCACTCCTGACGATGGCTCTAAAGACGTGTTCGTACACTTCTCTGCTATCCAGAACGATGGCTACAAATCTCTGGACGAAGGTCAGAAAGTGTCCTTCACCATCGAAAGCGGCGCTAAAGGCCCAGCAGCTGGTAACGTTGTAAGCCTGTAAGCTTCCAACCCAGTAGCAAAGAATTTAAAAACCCGCCTTCTGGCGGGTTTTTTCGTTTCTACTGTTGAACCTGTGGATTGACGCAGTTTTTCTCCACGTTTCCGTTCAGCGCGGCGATCAGATTATCTACCGCGGTGGCCGCCATGTTGTAACGCGTCTCGTGCGTCGCAGAACCAATATGGGGCAGCGCGACCACGTTAGGCAGCGAAAGCAGCGGCGAATCCACCGGCAGCGGCTCCTGTTCAAACACGTCCAGACCGGCCGCATGGATCTCACCGTTTTGTAGCGCCTCAATTAACGCCTTCTCATCCACGACCGGGCCACGACCCGCATTGATGAAAATGGCGGATTTCTTCATCTTTTCAAACGCCGCTTTGCCAATCAGATGCCGGGTTTCGTCCGTCAGAGGCAGGATCAGACAGACAAAATCCGCTTCCTGCAACAGTGTATCCAACTCGCAATAGCGGGCGTTGAAGCGTTCTTCGGCTTCGCTGTGATGGCGACGCGCGTTATACAGAATCGGCATGTTAAAACCGAAATGCGCACGCTGCGCCAGCGCCAGGCCGATCCGGCCCATGCCAACAATCCCCAGCGTTTTGCCATGAACATCCACACCGAACCAGTCCGGGCCGATGCTTTTTGTCCACTCGCCCGCTTTGACGCGCTCGGCCACCTCCACCACGCGGCGGGCAGTGCTGAGCATCAGCGCCATCAGCGTGTCGGCCACGGTCTCCGTCAGGGCATGTGGCGTATGCATCAGCAGGATGTTGCGCGCGTTGAGGGCGTCCACGTCAAAATTGTCGTAACCCACGGAAACGGTTGAGGTAGCACGAAGCTTCGGCATTTTTTCCAGCAACGCGACATCCACTTTTTCGCTTGAACCCAGCAGGCCTTCGGCCCGGGCGAACGCCCCGGTGTGTTGTGCCACCGTCTCCGGGCTTAGGTTCTTCACCTGCGTGACGGTGAAGTGTTCTTCCAGGCGTTTTTGCAGATCATCAGGCAGTGCTTTATACAAAATGACGGACGGCTTCATGCTTATCTCCGTTGATTTTTAATGATTCAGGCGTGGCGTGCGCCGACGGGGAGTTGTTGATTATTAGCAGGCTTAACAATCAGAGTAAGCCATACTGAGGCGAAAAGCGCCACTCCCATGAAGATGTATGAGGCTGACGGGCTGCCGGTTGCACCGTTCAGGTAACCGACGAACCAGGAGCCGCAGAACGAACCGAGCGCACCCATACTGTTAATCAGTGCCATCGCGCCGCCTGCCACATTACGCGGCAGCATCTCCGGGATGATGGCGAAGAAGGGACCATACGGGGCGTACATCGCCGCACCGGCAATCACCAGCAGCGTATAGGAGACCCAGAAGTGGTTTGCGCCCACGGCCCAGGAGCCGATGAAAGCAAAGGCAGCGATCAGCAGCAGTGGCCAGACAAACAGCTTACGATTTTGCAGTTTGTCCGATGCCCAGGAGACGATGATCATCGCGATAGTTGCCGCCAGATAGGGCACGGAGGAGAGCCAGCCGACTTCCACCATACCGAGATTTTCCCCGCCGCTGCGGATAATTGACGGCAACCACAGTACGAAACCGTACACGCCGATACTCCAGGTAAAATACTGCGCGCACAGCAGGATCACGTTGCGGGAGCGGAAGGCTTCGCCATAGTTACGCACCGCCTTCAGCCCTTGCTGCTCTTTATCCAGCTGCGCCTGCAGTGCGGCTTTTTCATCTTCGGAGAGCCATTTCGCCTGAGCAGGCTTATCTTTTACCAGCACCCACCAGCAGAAGGCCCAGATGATTGCCGGCACCCCTTCGATGATAAACATCTCGCGCCAGCCGAACGACTGGATCAGGTAGCCGGATACCACTGACATCCACAGTACGGTGACCGGGTTACCGAGGATCAGGAAGGTGTTCGCACGGGAACGTTCTGATTTGGTAAACCAGTTGCTGATATAGATCAGCATTGCGGGCATCACCGCCGCCTCAACTACCCCAAGGATAAAGCGAATAGCGGCCAGGGCAGGGATATTATTGACCACGCCGGTAAGCGACGCGCAGGCGCCCCACAGGATCAGACAGACGAAGATCAGCTTACGCACGCTGCGGCGTTCGGCGTAGATCGCGCCGGGGATCTGGAAGAAGAAGTAGCCCAGGAAGAAAAGGGCGCCCAGCAGAGATGAAATACCTTTGGTGATCCCGAGGTCTTCCGTGATCCCCGCGGCGGATGCGAAACTGAAGTTGGCACGATCAAGGTACGCCAGGCTGTACGTGATAAACACGATTGGCATGATGTACCACCAGCGTTTTACTGCATTGGTCGAACTGTTCATAGGCTTGCCTCTGTTGTTGAGGTTGTTACCGCCGTTGTCTGTAGGGTACACGGTGGTTTAATTATATGTGCGGGTCGTTGCCCTCACCCTGGCCCTCTCCCACGGGAGAGGGGATTTACTCGTTAAGCTGCGCGCGCGTCGGCAATCCTTCACTGTCGCCCTGCACCTGAATGGCCAGCGAGCCGATCCAGTTGCCCCGGGCGATGGCCTGCGGCAGCGGTTTGCCTTCCAGCAGGGCGCTAATGACCCCGACGGCAAAGCCATCGCCCGCGCCGACGGTATCGACTACGTTCTCAACCTTTACTGCCGCGACCGCGCCCTGTTCACCATCCGCGGTTTTAAACCATGCGCCATCGGCACCGGTTTTCAGTACCACCGCTTTTACCCCTTTATTCAGGTAAAAATCGGCAATCCCTTCCGGCGTATTTTCACCGGTGAGGATCACGCCTTCTTTCACCCCCGGCAGAACCCAGTCCGCCTGGAATGCCAGACGGTTCAGCTTCTCGACCATCTCCGCCTCGCTTTTCCACAACACTGGGCGCAGGTTAGGATCGAAAGAGATCGTTTTCCCCTGAGCCTTCATGGTGGTCGCGGCATGATCGAGCAGCTCATACGAGCTGGCTGACAACGCGGCTGCCACACCGCTCAGGTGCAGATGGCGTGCACTCGCAAAGTAGTCGGCGTGATAATCTTCCACCGAGAGATGGCTTGCCGCCGACCCTTTGCGGAAGTATTCCACGATGGGATCGGTTCCATTTTCGACTTTAGATTTAAGCTGAAAGCCGGTCGGGAAGCGGCCATCGAGCGTCACGCCTGCGGCATCAATCCCCTCTTTTTTCAGCGAATCAAGAACGAAGTGACCAAAGCTGTCGTCACCCACGCGGCTGACCCAGCCTGTTTTCAGGCCGAGGCGTGCCAGCCCCGTTGCCACATTCAGCTCTGCGCCTGCCACGCGTTTGATAAAGTGCTCAACCGTGCTCAGCTCACCGGTTTCGGTAGCGACAAACATCGCCATGGCTTCACCGATAGTGATCACATCCAGTGTCTTGTGCATGGTTTATTCCTCGCGCAGCAGGTTAACGTAATGCCGGGTGACAGCGGTTAAGTCCGCCCCTTCCAGCGGGAACTCGATCCCGCGTGGGGCATCGGCAGGCAACTGACTGAGCAGGGCCAGCCAGCGCGCATCGGCGCGATCCGGCGCGACGGCGCGGAACTGTGCTTTATGCGGTACGGCGGCTTTCACATGGATATAGCTGACCGCCGGAGCCAGACGGGTTGCCGCTTCTTCCGGCGAGTCGCCGACCCACAGCCAGTTCCCCATGTCGAAGGTCAGCGTGACGGGGAGCGCCATTTCCCGGCAGGCGGCCTGGAAGCGCTGCATCGGCGCAAGCTGGCCGCAGTCGGTCTGGTCGTTTTCCACCACCAGTGCCATGCCGCTCTCATTGAGCAAAGTGCGCAGGGCGGTAAGCGGCCGGGTGCCGCTGAAATGACCCAGGGATACCTTCAGCCACAGCGCGTTGAGCGTGCTGGCTTCGGAAAGGTAGCGGGGAAGGTCGGGGTTGAGGGTACCGTCGGGCATAAACAGGGGGGCGGGGGCGGAATAACACGCCAGCAGGCCCAGCAGCTCAATGGATTCACCCAGCGCAGGCAGCGCCTGTAGCTCTTGGCTGTTGAACAGCTCCCGGCGGATCTCTACGCCGTCGGCACCCGCACCGGCAATCACGGGCAGCATCGCCCGTTGGCCGCCAGCCTGTCGCACCTGATCCGCACCATACGCGGCGGTGACCACCATTATTTTTCTGCCCATTCAGGAACTCCATCAAACGTACATCGATACTATTACGCTAGATGGAACCGGTTCCAAAGAAAAGTTCAGGATGTTGAATTTATGATCGTCATCACAAGGGGAAATTAACGGGCGGTGGAGCCGCGGACAATCAGCTCGCCGGAAAAGACCTGCTCGCGCACGGCATCGCTGATCCCTTCAATGCGACGAACCACTTGTTCAACAGCGGCATAGCCGATTTGCCAGGTCGGCTGTTTGAGCGTGGTGATGCCTACCCCGGCCAGTTCTGCCCACTCCAGTTCATCGAAGCCCAGCAGGCCGATATCGCTGCCCCAGTGCAGGCCAATGCGTTTGAGCGAGCGGGCGACCTGAAGCGTCAGCGCCCCATTGGCCGAAATCACAGCTTTGCGCATCCCGCGATGGCGCGTGTGGAACTGACGCAGGGTATTGTCGAGCTGGTCGGCTTCATGAAGCGGAGTTTCGGCGTTTTCGGCGATCACTCCGGGATAACGCTCCAGGGTGGCACGAAATGCATTCAGGCGCTCGCGACGGGTATTCACCATGCCCAGCGGCTCGCTCAGGAACAGAATTGCTTCGAAGCCCTGTTCGATCAGATGCTCGGTTGCAGTCGTGGCCGCCTGGGTATTATCCAGCCCGACAACGTCGCAGGCGAATTCCGGGATTTTACGATCGATGAGCACCATCGGCAGGGAAGACTGTTGCAGCCGGTTTAACCCTTCCTCGCGCATACCCACGGCATTGACCACGATACCTTCCACCTGGTAGCTGCGCAGCAGATCGAGATAATGCAGCTCCTGGTCCACCTCGTTGTTGGTGTTACAGACCAGCGGGGTAAAACCTTTCTCGCGACAGGCGGCTTCGATACCGCTCAGCACGTTTACCGAGTAGGGGTTGGTAATATCGGCGATGATAAGCCCGATAAGACGGGTACGGCCACGTTTAAGTCCGCGCGCCATGATGCTGGGGCGGTAGTCGAGATCGGCAATGGCCTGTTCAATACGTGCCAGCAGCGCATCGGAAAGCAGGTGTTTCTCGCCGTTGAGATAGCGTGAAATACTGGTTTTACCGGTTCTGGCGGCTTTCGCCACGTCGCTGATGGTGGCCCGCGTTGGTTTGCTCATCACTGAATTCCCTGACTTTAGTGAGAATACCTTAGCGGGAAAATCAACGATGGCAAGTGGTTCATGTCGGGGTGTGCGGTCTGATGCCCTCACCCCGACCCTCTCCCACGGGGAGAGGGGGAAATGCGATTACTGAATTGGACTCAACGTAATCTCAACGCGGCGGTTCTGCGCTTTGCCTTCCGCCGTGCTGTTGCTGGCGATAGGGTTTGCCGGGCCCATACCGCTGGTGCGGATACGGTTCGCTTCAACGCCCTGGGTGATCAGCGAGCTGGCCACGGAATCCGCACGCTGCTGAGACAGACGCATGTTCAGCTCCTGGCTGCCGGTGCTGTCGGTGTAGCCAATCACATTCACGGCGGTCTTGTTGTACTCTTTTAGCACCATCGCCACGCCGGTCAGGGTATTCGCACCGGCAGGTTTCAGCGTTGCGCTGCTGCTGTCGAAGGTCACGTTGTTAGGCATATTCAAGATGATGTTGTCACCGCTGCGCGTGACGCTCACGCCTGTGCCTTTCATTTTGTCGCGCAGCTTCGCTTCCTGCACATCCATATAATAACCCACGCCGCCGCCGAGCGCTGCGCCTGCCGCTGCGCCAATCAGCGCGCCTTTACCGCGGTCTTTTTTGGAGGAGGAGAGCGCACCTACACCCGCCCCGACCAGTGAACCGATACCCGCGCCGATGCCGGATTTACCCGCTTCGCGTTCACCGGTGTATGGGTTTGTTGTGCAGCCAGAAACCGCCAGTGCACCGCTCACCAGAGCGGCAATAACGAGTACGCGTTTTTTCATCTTCTTTCCTTAATCCTTTTTATTCTTTGCCACGACGGACGTGGCAGTTGATTATGACGTCCGGATACGGAGAAAATTCCGGGGATAACTCTGAAATTTGTGACAAACCATAAACGGCCTCAATAACAAGACCGTAAACCTGCACGCAACCAGGAGCACACGCTTTGAGCACCTCAACAAAAACCATTCTGACCGCCGCCCACTGGGGGCCGATGCTGGTCGAAACCGACGGCGAAAATGTCCTGTCTTCCCGTGGGGCATTGCCAACACAACACCCTAACTCTTTACAGACCGTCGTTCGCGATCAGGTGCACAGCAAAACCCGTGTGCGCTGGCCGATGGTGCGTAAAGGATTTCTGGCTTCGCCGGACAAGCCGCAGGGCATTCGTGGTCAGGATGAGTTTGTGCGTGTGAGCTGGGATGACGCGCTGGCGCTGATCCACGCCCAGCACAAGCGCATTCGCGACAGCTATGGGCCTGCATCCATTTTTGCCGGCTCTTACGGCTGGCGTTCTAACGGCGTACTGCATAAAGCATCGACATTGCTGCAGCGCTACATGAGCCTGGCCGGCGGCTACACGGGCCATCTGGGGGATTACTCCACCGGCGCGGCGCAGGCGATCATGCCGTACGTCGTCGGCGGTAATGAGGTTTATCAGCAGCAGACCAGCTGGCCGCTGGTACTGGAGCATACCGAGGTGGTGGTGCTGTGGAGTGCCAACCCTCTCAACACGCTGAAAATTGCCTGGAATGCTTCCGACGAGCAGGGTATTGGCTATTTTGATGCGCTGCGCAAGAGCGGTAAGCGCATCATCTGTATTGACCCCATGCGCTCTGAAACCCTGGATTTCTTTGGTGACAGTGCCGAATGGCTCGCCCCGCATATGGGTACTGACGTGGCGATGATGCTGGGTATCGCCCACACGCTGGTAGAGAAGGGCTGGCACGACGCCGACTTCCTCGCGCGTTGCACATCGGGCTTCGACAAATTCGCCGATTATCTGACGGGTAAAACGGATGGTGTTGCCAAAACGGCAGCGTGGGCAGCCGATATTTGTGGCATTCCGGCTGACAAGCTCCGTGAACTGGCCGCGTTGTTCCATGAAAACACCACGATGTTGATGTCCGGTTGGGGCATGCAGCGCCAGCAGTTTGGCGAGCAAAAACACTGGATGCTGGTGACGCTTGCCGCGATGCTCGGGCAAATTGGTACGCCGGGCGGCGGGTTTGGGCTCTCTTATCACTTCGCCAATGGCGGCAACCCCACCCGTAAAGCCGCCGTGCTGGCCTCCATGCAGGGATCGGTGAAGGGCGGCGTTGATGCTGTGGATAAAATTCCGGTGGCGCGTATTGTTGAAGCCCTGGAAAACCCGGGCGGGTTTTATCAGCATAACGGTCTGGACCGCCATTTCCCGGATATTAAGTTTGTCTGGTGGGCGGGCGGGGCGAATTTCACGCACCATCAGGATACCAATCGTCTGATCCGCGCCTGGCAGAAGCCGGAGCTGGTGGTGATTTCGGAATGCTTCTGGGCCGCCTCGGCCAAACATGCTGATATCGTGCTGCCGGCCACCACCTCGTATGAGCGTAACGATCTCACTATGACCGGTGACTACAGCAATCAGCATATGGTGCCAATGAAGCGCGTGGTGGCACCGCGTGATGAAGCGCGGGATGATTTTGACGTATTTGCGGAACTGAGCGAACGCTGGGAAGCGGGCGGTCGCGAGCGTTTCACCGAAGGGAAAACCGATCTTGAGTGGCTGGAAACGTTCTATCAGATTGCCGCTCAGCGCGGTGCGGCCCAGGGGGTGACGCTGCCGCCGTTTGCGGAGTTCTGGGAAGCGAACGCGATTTTCGAAATGCCGGAGAGCGAGCAGAACGCGCAGTTTGTCCGTTTCGCCGATTTCCGTCGCGACCCGGAGAACCATCCGCTGAAAACCGAGAGCGGAAAGATTGTGATTTACAGTGAGCGCATTGCCCGCTTTGGGTACGCGGATTGTCCTGCGCATCCCACATGGCTTGAACCGGATGAGTGGCACGGCAATGCCCAGCCGGAGCAGCTCCAGGTGTTATCCGCGCACCCCGCGCATCGTCTGCACAGCCAGCTTAACTATTCGTCGCTGCGCGAGCAGTATGCGGTCGCCGGGCGGGAGCCGATCACGCTTCATACTGCAGATGCGAAAGCGCGCGGGATTGCGGATGGCGATCTGGTGCGCGTCTGGAACCATCGTGGGCAGGTGTTGGCCGGAGCGGTGGTGAGCGACGGAATCAAACCAGGCGTGATCTGCATCCACCAGGGCGCGTGGCCGGACCTGGACGAGAGCGGTATTTGTAAAAACGGTGCCGTTAACGTACTGACCAAAGATCTCCCCAGCTCGAAGCTGGGGAATGGCTGCGCAGGCAACACGGCGCTGGCATGGGTTGAGAAATATCAGGGCCCCGAGCTTACTCTGACGGCGTTTGATCCGCCTGCCAGCTCATGATCCACGTCGGGTGTTGGGTGTCATCCTGCCAGGCACTGTCTTCGATGCGAAAGCCCTGAGCATGGTAGAAATTCACCGCCCGGACATTTTTTTGATACACCTCCAGGCTTAAATGCGGGAAGCGCTGTTGAACGTGGTTCAGCAGCGCGCGTCCGATGCCTTTGCCGATGTGCGCCGGTGCGACAAATAGTGCGCCGACAAACTGAGACTGCATCACGCTGATAAACCCGTAAGGTTCGCCATCCTGTTCCCAGACCCAGGTTTCGGCCGACGGCAGATAAACGTCCCGCACCATGGCTTCGTTCTCTTTCCAGTAGCTCGCCTCAATAAACGGATGCGCTTCCGTGGTACTTTCAAGCCATAGGCTCAACAGCGACGCGGTATTCTCACTTTGCCATTTGCGGATCATGATGGCCTCCCGGATGACAGAAGCAGCCGGTAACATGGTCATTGACCAGGCCACAGGCCTGCATAAAGGCGTAGCAGATGGTGGAGCCGACAAACTTAAAGCCGCGTTTTTTCAGCGCTTTCGAGAGTGCGTCCGAGGCCGGAGTCGAGGCGGGAATTTCCGCGAGCGTGGCGGCCTGCGTGATTTGCGGATCGTTATTCACAAACGTCCAGACAAACTCTGAGAACGATTCACCGTTTTGTTCCATTGCCAGGTAAGCGCGTGCGTTACCGATAATGGCCTGGATCTTACCGCGATGGCGGATGATGCCTGCATCCTGCACCAGTCGCTCCACGTCGTCGTCGGTCATCGCGGCGACCCGGACGGGATCGAACTGATGAAAGGCATTGCGGTAGTTTTCGCGTTTCTTCAATACCGTAATCCATGACAAACCCGCCTGCTGACCCTCCAGGCAGATCATCTCGAAAAGTTTTTTGCCGTCCGTTTCCGGCACGCCCCATTCCCGATCGTGA
Organism: Enterobacter cloacae complex sp. 2022EL-00981; assembly: GCF_028737495.1. Taxonomy (NCBI): domain Bacteria; kingdom Pseudomonadati; phylum Pseudomonadota; class Gammaproteobacteria; order Enterobacterales; family Enterobacteriaceae; genus Enterobacter; species Enterobacter cloacae complex sp. 2022EL-00981. The sequence goes on along the minus strand of NZ_JAQZRK010000038.1, from coordinate 12,996 downwards.
TAGTCGATATAGAGCTGATCCTGGCTTACCCAACCGCAACGTTGCATCGGTTATCTCCCTTATGACACGGTTATCGCAAAAATTTCATTCCGTCAGGCTTGACGTGTGACCTGTAAAGACAATAGTTAATACAGGGCCATAAGCCCTAAAAACCTCTTCCTGAACAATGATAAAAATCGCCGAATTCGGCTCTCTCTGGAGTCGCTTTGATGATAAAAAAAATCAGTGGTCGCCATGCTGTTTCTGGCCTGGTGGGGATTTCAGCCTGTCTGCTTTCTGGTCACTCAGCATTTGCCTGGCAACAGGAATATATCGTTTCAGACCCGCAAAGTAATACGGCGGAACGCTATACATGGGATGCGGATCACCAACCGCGTTATGACGATATCCTGGCGGAGCGCATCCAGTCTTCGCAAAATGCGCCGGGGCTGGCTCTGAATCTGCCCTCTGGCTCGACCTCCGCGGGGGCGATGAGCGTCGGCTGGAATTTTCCGCTGGCGGGTCATGTCACGACCGGCCCGGTGGTGGCATGGCGTTATGACGGCACCACGCCCATGATGATTAATGAGTTTGGTGATAGCGTGACAACCCAGGCGCTGACCGATCCCCTGTGGCATGCCAGCGTGAGTACGCTAGGCTGGCGCGTGGATACGCAATATGGCGAACTTCGTCCCTGGGCGCAGATTAGCTATAACCAGCAGTATGGTGAAAATCAGTGGAAATCCCAGTTCGGGATGCCGCAAACGCCTGCCCCGGCTCAAAATGGCAACTGGATGGATGTCACCGTAGGCACCGATATTCCTTTCACCTCGCACATGGCGGCGTATGCTTCCTTAGCGCAAGGGGAGGACAGCACGACGGGAGAGCAGTTTTTGTACACGCTGGGCGTAAGTGCAAATTTCTAACGTTGTTACTATTTTAAACGTCACGTTAACATCTTGAATACAATAACCGTGGGGGTTGTAGCGATAGCGGGCACTAACATTCTGTCGCTTCATTCCCCGGCAAGGTCGTTCATTCCCGATTCCAGGCATTTCATTCCGTTTCTCCTGCATCTCATGCCGTTTTCCCCCAGCTGGATCAGGGTTTTGTTTATCGTTGTCCTCAGCAAATTCCCTTACTTTCTCTTGCAGGACAACTGCCATGAATACATCTTCCTACAATCGTACACGCTGGCTGACGCTCTTTGGCACCATCGTCACCCAGTTTGCGTTGGGCTCGGTCTATACCTGGAGCCTGTTTAACAGTGCCCTTTCCGACAAGCTCGGTGCGCCGATCAGTCAGGTGGCGTTCTCTTTCGGTTTGCTAAGCCTTGGGCTGGCACTGTCCTCTTCGGTTGCGGGCAAGTTGCAGGAGCGGTTCGGCGTGAAACGCGTCACGATGGCCTCGGGGATCCTGCTGGGATTGGGCTTTTTCCTGACGGCGTATTCAAACAACCTGATGATGCTCTGGCTGAGCGCCGGGGTATTGGTCGGTCTGGCGGACGGTGCCGGTTATCTGCTGACCCTGTCGAACTGCGTCAAATGGTTCCCGGAGCGTAAAGGGTTAATCTCCGCGTTTGCCATCGGTTCTTATGGCCTGGGCAGCCTCGGATTTAAATTTATCGACTCTCATCTGCTGGCGTCGGTTGGCCTCGAAAAAACCTTCATGATCTGGGGGGGTATCGTCCTGGTGATGATCCTGTTTGGCGCGACCCTGATGAAAGACGCACCGCAGCAGGAAGTGAAAACCGTTAACGGCGTGGTGGAGAATGACTTCACCCTGGCTCAATCCATGCGTAAACCCCAGTACTGGATGCTGGCGGTGATGTTCCTGACAGCCTGCATGAGTGGCCTGTATGTGATTGGTGTGGCGAAAGATATCGCGCAGGGCATGGTTAAACTGGATGCCATGACGGCGGCAAACGCGGTGACCGTGATCTCTATCGCTAACCTGTCTGGTCGTCTGGTGCTGGGTATCCTGTCCGATAAAATTGCCCGCATCCGCGTGATTACCCTTGGACAGGTGGTTTCACTGGTGGGTATGGCGGCTCTGCTGTTTGCGCCCCTGAATGAAGCGACTTTCTTTGCTGCGATTGCCTGCGTGGCCTTTAACTTCGGCGGCACCATCACGGTGTTCCCGTCACTGGTGAGCGAGTTCTTTGGTCTGAACAACCTGGCGAAAAATTACGGCGTGATTTACTTAGGCTTTGGCATCGGCAGCATTTGCGGCTCGTTAATTGCCTCGCTGTTCGGCGGATTCTATGTCACCTTCTGCGTGATATTCGCCCTGTTAATTATTTCGCTGGCCCTGTCGACGACGATTCGGCAGCCGCAGCGCGAAGTGTTTAATGAAGCACATGCCTGAAGATAAGACAAACGGCCGGGTATCCGGCCTTTTTCTTGTCTGAAAACCGGAACTTAAGTGATATCGTCTGTTTAAGGACTTTCTTTTTTGTAAAAAACTGTACCGATCACACTCTCTGTTGCCACTTTTCCGCTTCCCTGTGGTCTACTTACCACGCTTGTAGACGTTTCTTATAACGATTCCCTGAGCGAATATCTAAGCTGTCCATTTTTTAGTGAAGTGGACGGCGGTACTGTCCCTTTTTCCGGGTAGCTTGCATGAAATACATTAAATCGATGGCGCAACAAAAGCTCTGCTTTTTGCTGGCGTTGTACATCGGCCTTTTTATGAATGGCGCAGTTTTTTTCCGTCGGTTTGACGGTTACGCGCAAGATTTCACCGTCTGGAAAGGAATTGCAGCGGTTGTCGAATTGGTCGCTGCAGTACTGGTTACCTTCTTTTTATTACGTATTCTGACACTGTTTGGTCGCCGCGTGTGGCGTGTGCTGGCAACGTTCATCGTGCTTTGCTCAGCCGGTGCCAGCTATTACATGACGTTTATGAACGTCGTCATAGGATATGGCATTATTGCTTCCGTCATGACGACAGATATAGACCTTTCTAAAGAAGTCGTTGGGTTGCATTTTATCCTCTGGCTGGTGGCGGTAAGTGCTTTGCCGCTGTTGCTCATCTGGAGTAACCGCTGCCGGTATACGCTTGTGCACCAGATCCGCACGCCAGGTAAACGCCTCAGAAGTGTTGCACTGGTACTGCTGGCAGGTCTCATGGTCTGGGGGCCGATTCGCTTGCTTGAAGTCAAGCAGAGAAGTGATGAACGCACCTCTGGCGTGGATATGCCAAGCTACGGTGGTGTAGTCGCAAACTCTTACCTGCCTTCTAACTGGATCTCTGCTCTGGGGTTATATGCATGGGCGCAGGTGGACGAATCTTCTGATAACAAATCGCTTATGAACCCGGCGAAGAAGTTTACTTATGTAGCGCCGAAAGATATCGACGATACCTATGTCGTCTTTATCATTGGCGAGACGACGCGCTGGGATCATATGGGTATTCTTGGTTATGACCGTGATACCACGCCTGAATTGGCTCAGGAGAAAAACCTGATTGCCTATCGCGGCTACTCCTGTGATACCGCCACCAAGCTCTCCTTACGCTGTATGTTTGTTCGTGAAGGGGGGGCGAGCGATAATCCGCAGCGTACTTTGAAAGAACAGAATGTGTTTTCTGTGCTTCATCAACTCGGGTTTAGCGCTGACCTCTACGCTATGCAAAGCGAGATGTGGTTCTACAGCAACACCATGGCGAAGAACATCGCTTACCGTGAGCAAATTGGTGCGGAGCCGCGAAATCGTGGCAAGGCTGTCGATGATATGCTGCTGATCGATGAGATGAAAAACTCTCTTAATGGCAACCCGGATGGCAAGCATATGATCATCCTGCATACCAAAGGGTCTCACTATAACTATACCCAGCGTTATCCTCGCAGCTTTGCGAAATGGACGCCGGAATGTGTTGGCGTTGACAAAGACTGTACCAAAGAGCAGTTAATTAACTCTTACGACAACTCAGTGTTGTATGTGGATCATTTTATCGATTCGGTGATTGACCAGGTACGGGATAAGAAAGCGATCGTGTTCTATGCGGCTGACCATGGTGAATCCATCAATGATTATGAGCATCTGCACGGTACGCCACGCAAGATGGCACCACCAGAACAGTTCCGCGTGCCGATGATGGTGTGGATGTCTGATAAATATCTGGAAGATCCAGAGAAAGCCAAAATGTTTGCTCATCTGAAACAGCAGGCAGAAATTAAGGTACCGCGCCGTCACGTTGAGTTGTACGACACCATCATGGGGTGCCTGGGTTATACCTCTCCGGACGGGGGGATTAACGAAAATAACAACTGGTGCAAACTGCCTGAAACCAGCCAGAAAGCCGCGCAGTAGCTTGCCTGGCGAGTTTATCGCCAGTTGGATGGCTTTTTTAAATTAAGGGATTGACGGGGGCGCACCTCAGCAGTAAGATGCGCTCCGCATTCGGCGAGTAGCGCAGCTTGGTAGCGCAACTGGTTTGGGACCAGTGGGTCGGAGGTTCGAATCCTCTCTCGCCGACCACATTCAAAAAAGGGCTAACCGCAAGGTTAGCCCTTTTTGCATTAACGCTTTATTCGTCCAGATTAGCCAAAACACCTCTTAGTCCTGCTTCTTCCTGCCTGTTCGTGATTTTGTGACATAATCCATTGTATTTTTTTATATATAGATTGATCTTTTTTCGCGTTGCTTATGGATAACCTCAGCATTTTTCGCTGTGCGTTTTAACGTTCGCGGTATTTAGTGCTCAGATAATCACCGTTCTGCAAGAAAATTTACCCATTCTGAATAAAAGTTAATCACTGATTGTTGCGAAATATGAAGATATTTGTGCTGCAACATGACGAGTAGCATAAATTTCCCTGCTGAAAACTGGCGTACATAGTTTTTTTAATCTTTGTTTGCGGTTTCTCACACTCAGCGTAAATCCCCGTCACCTGTATTGACGTTTTCACATTCTGTTGACAGATTGTAGGGCACGAGGGGCATTTCAGGGACGATCTGCGCTGCAACTCCAACGCTCTTCTGAAAGGATTCTCCATCCCTTTAACGCCTTCGGGCATCACCGACCGGACCGGGTAAAAAATAAATAAAGGTCAGGCGGCGTAACACAACAAAGCAAAACATCACATTGGAGCAGAATAATGAGTATTTCCTTGAAGAAGTCAGGGATGCTGAAGCTTGGTCTGAGCCTGGTGGCTATGACCGTGGCAGCAAGCGTACAGGCAAAAACCCTGGTTTACTGTTCTGAAGGCTCGCCGGAAGGCTTTAACCCACAGCTCTTTACCTCTGGTACGACTTACGACGCAAGCTCTGTGCCGATCTATAACCGTCTGGTTGAATTCAAAACCGGCACCACGGAAGTGATTCCTGGCCTGGCGGAGAAGTGGGACGTCAGCGAAGACGGTAAAACCTATACCTTCCACCTGCGCCAGGGCGTGAAGTGGCAGGACAGCAAAGAATTCAAACCAACGCGCGACTTCAACGCCGATGACGTTGTGTTCTCCTTCGATCGTCAGAAAAACGCTCAGAACCCGTACCACAAAGTGTCCGGCGGCAGCTATGAGTACTTCGAAGGGATGGGTCTGCCAGACCTGATCGCTGAAGTGAAAAAAGTGGACGATAAAACCGTTCAGTTCGTGCTGACTCGCCCGGAAGCGCCATTCCTGGCGGACCTGGCCATGGACTTCGCCTCTATCCTCTCTAAAGAGTACGCGGACAACATGCTGAAAGCCGGCACGCCGGAAAAAGTGGACCTGAACCCAATCGGTACCGGTCCGTTCCAGCTGCTGCAGTACCAGAAAGACTCCCGTATTCTGTACAAAGCGTTCCCGGGCTACTGGGGTACCAAACCACAGATCGACCGTCTGGTCTTCTCCATCACGCCTGACGCGTCTGTGCGTTACGCAAAACTGCAGAAAAACGAATGCCAGGTTATTCCATACCCGAACCCGGCTGATATCGCCCGCATGAAGCAGGACAAGAATATCAACCTGATGGAACAGGCTGGCCTGAACGTGGGCTATCTCTCCTTCAACACCGAGAAGAAACCGTTTGATGACGTGAAAGTGCGTCAGGCGCTGACTTATGCGGTGAACAAAGAAGCGATCATCAAGGCCGTTTACCAGGGCGCCGGCGTTGCGGCTAAAAACCTGATCCCGCCAACCATGTGGGGCTATAACGATGACGTTAAAGACTACACCTACGACCCAGAGAAAGCGAAAGCGCTGCTGAAGGAAGCAGGGCAGGATAAAGGCTTTACCGTTGAACTGTGGGCGATGCCGGTACAGCGTCCGTACAACCCGAACGCACGCCGTATGGCTGAAATGGTTCAGGCTGACTGGGCGAAAATCGGCGTTCAGGCCAAGATTGTTACCTACGAGTGGGGCGAGTATCTGAAGCGCGCCAAAGCGGGTGAGCATCAGGCAGTGATGATGGGCTGGACCGGTGACAACGGGGATCCGGACAACTTCTTCGCCACCCTCTTCAGCTGTGCGGCGGCAAAAGACGGCTCTAACTACTCTCGCTGGTGTTACAAGCCGTTTGAAGACCTGATCCAGCCGGCACGTGCCACCGACGATCACAACAAACGTATTGAACTCTACAAGCAGGCACAGGTTGTTATGCACGATCAGGCTCCGGCTCTGATTGTTGCTCACTCCACCGTGTACGAGCCAGTGCGCAAAGAAGTGAAAGGCTACGTGGTTGATCCGCTGGGCAAACACCACTTCGAAAACGTATCTGTTGAATAATCAGTAGGGTGTTCTCCCTCTCCCTGTGGGAGAGGGCAGGGGTGAGGGGCGTGCCATGCTTGCCCTCACCCTAACCTTCTCCTGCGGGAGAGGGAATTTACATTTGTGAGCAATACAGACGCCACGCCACTGGTCGTGCGTCTTCAGAGAGAATCCGGGTTATGTTGCAGTTCATCCTCCGACGTCTGGGACTTGTCATCCCCACGTTTATCGGTATCACCCTTCTCACTTTTGCCTTCGTCCATATGATCCCCGGCGACCCGGTAATGATTATGGCGGGCGAGCGTGGTATTTCCCCTGAACGTCATGCGCAGCTGCTGGCTGAACTCGGCCTCGATAAGCCGATGTGGCAGCAGTACCTCCACTATATCTGGGGCGTTATGCACGGTGACTTAGGGATTTCACTGAAAAGCCGTCTTCCGGTGTGGGACGAGTTCGTGCCGCGTTTTAAAGCGACACTGGAGCTTGGCATCTGCGCCATGATTTTTGCCACTGCGGTGGGTATCCCTGTCGGGGTGCTGGCTGCCGTTAAACGTGGCTCTATTTTTGACCATACCGCCGTGGGCCTGGCGCTGACCGGCTACTCCATGCCGATCTTCTGGTGGGGCATGATGCTGATTATGCTGGTCTCGGTGCAGCTTAACCTGACGCCGGTCTCCGGACGCGTCAGCGATATGGTCTTCCTCGATGATTCCAACCCGTTGACCGGCTTCATGCTGATTGATACGGCGATATGGGGTGAAGAGGGCAACTTTATTGATGCGGTCGCGCATATGATCCTGCCGGCGATGGTGCTCGGCACGATCCCTCTGGCGGTAATCGTGCGTATGACCCGTTCGTCAATGCTGGAAGTGCTGGGCGAGGATTATATTCGTACCGCGCGTGCCAAGGGCCTGACGCGTATGCGAGTCATCATCGTTCATGCGCTGCGTAACGCCATGCTGCCGGTGGTGACCGTTATCGGTCTGCAGGTGGGTACGCTGCTGGCAGGGGCGATCCTGACCGAAACCATCTTCTCCTGGCCGGGCCTTGGCCGCTGGCTGATTGACGCGCTGCAACGCCGTGACTATCCGGTCGTGCAGGGCGGTGTATTGCTGGTCGCGACGATGATTATTCTCGTCAACCTGCTGGTCGATTTGCTGTACGGCGTGGTGAACCCGCGTATTCGTCATAAGAAGTAAGGGGCCATCATGTCACACGTTTCTGAAAATAAAGTGGTTGCTGCACCGGTTCCAATGACGCCGCTGCAGGAATTCTGGCACTACTTCAAGCGTAATAAAGGCGCGGTAGTGGGGCTGGTCTATGTCTCTGTCATGATCCTGATTGCCGTGTTTGCAAACGTGCTTGCACCGTATAACCCGGCGGATCAGTTCCGTGACGCGCTGCTGGCCCCCCCTGCATGGCAGGACGGCGGGAGCCTGGCTCACCTGTTGGGTACCGATGATGTAGGTCGCGACGTGTTGTCGCGTCTGATGTACGGCGCGCGTCTGTCGCTACTGGTGGGCTGCCTGGTGGTGGTGCTGTCCCTGATCATGGGGATCATCCTCGGCCTGGTTGCGGGTTATTTTGGCGGCATTGTTGATAACATCATCATGCGTATCGTCGACATCATGCTGGCGCTGCCAAGCCTGCTGCTGGCCCTGGTGCTGGTGGCGATATTTGGCCCGTCGATCGGTAACGCCGCGCTTGCGCTGACCTTCGTGGCACTCCCTCACTACGTGCGTTTAACCCGTGCGGCAGTGCTGGTGGAAGTGAACCGCGACTACGTCACCGCGTCCCGCGTGGCCGGTGCCGGTGCGATGCGCCAGATGTTCGTCAATATCTTCCCGAACTGCCTTGCGCCGCTGATTGTTCAGGCGTCGCTCGGTTTCTCTAACGCCATTCTTGATATGGCCGCTCTTGGCTTCCTGGGCATGGGTGCGCAGCCGCCAACACCGGAGTGGGGCACGATGCTCTCCGACGTGTTGCAGTTCGCACAAAGCGCCTGGTGGGTTGTCACCTTCCCGGGTCTGGCAATTCTGCTGACGGTGCTGGCATTTAACCTGATGGGTGATGGTCTGCGCGATGCACTTGATCCCAAACTGAAGCAGTAAGAGGCACGAGATGGCGTTATTAAATGTAGATAAATTATCGGTGCACTTCGGCGATGAAGGCACCCCGTTTCGCGCCGTGGACCGCATCAGCTACAGCGTAAATCAGGGCGAAGTGGTTGGCATTGTTGGGGAATCCGGTTCCGGTAAGTCCGTAAGCTCACTGGCGATTATGGGGCTGATCGATTATCCGGGCCGCGTGATGGCGGAAAACCTGCAGTTCAATGGTCAGGATCTGAAGCGCATTTCCGAGAAACAGCGCCGCCAGCTGGTGGGCGCGGAAGTGGCGATGATCTTCCAGGACCCGATGACCAGCCTGAACCCCTGCTACACCGTGGGCTTCCAGATTATGGAGGCGATCAAGGTCCACCAGGGCGGTAACAAGAAAACCCGTCGTCAGCGGGCGATCGACCTGCTGAACCAGGTGGGGATCCCTGACCCGGCATCGCGCCTTGATGTCTACCCGCATCAGCTTTCTGGCGGGATGAGTCAGCGTGTGATGATCGCAATGGCAATTGCTTGTCGGCCAAAACTGCTGATTGCCGATGAGCCGACCACAGCGCTGGACGTGACCATCCAGGCGCAAATCATTGAGCTGCTGCTGGAACTGCAGCAGAAAGAGAACATGGCGCTGGTGCTGATTACGCACGACCTGGCGCTGGTGGCTGAAGCTGCACACAAAATCATCGTGATGTATGCAGGACAGGTGGTGGAGACCGGAAGTTCGCACGATATCTTCCGCGCACCGCGTCATCCGTATACCCAGGCGCTTTTACGTGCGCTGCCGGAGTTTGCTCAGGATAAAGCGCGTCTGGCGTCGCTGCCGGGTGTGGTACCGGGTAAATATGACCGTCCGCAGGGCTGCCTGCTGAATCCGCGTTGCCCGTATGCGACGGATAAATGCCGTGCAGAAGAGCCTGAGCTGAACCAGCTGGCTGACGGTCGTCAGTCGAAATGCCACTACCCACTCGATGATGCCGGGAGGCCAACACTATGAGTACGCAACAGGCCACCACGCAACAACCGCTGTTGCAGGCTATCGACCTGAAAAAACACTACCCGGTGAAGAAGGGGATTTTTGCCCCTGAGCGCCTGGTGAAAGCGCTGGACGGCGTCTCCTTTACCCTCGAACGCGGTAAAACGCTGGCGGTGGTCGGGGAGTCGGGCTGCGGCAAATCAACCTTAGGCCGTCTGCTGACGATGATTGAAACGCCTACCGGCGGCGAACTCTATTATCAGGGGCAGGATCTGCTCAAGCACGATCCGCAGGCGCAGAAGCTGCGTCGCCAGAAAATCCAGATTGTGTTCCAGAACCCGTACGGTTCATTGAACCCGCGCAAGAAAGTGGGGCAGATTCTGGAAGAGCCGCTGCTGATTAACAGTAATCTCAGCAAAGAGCAGCGTCGTGAAAAAGCGCTGGCGATGATGGCGAAAGTCGGCCTGAAAACCGAGCATTACGATCGCTACCCGCATATGTTCTCTGGCGGTCAGCGCCAGCGTATCGCCATCGCCCGTGGTCTGATGCTCGACCCGGATGTCGTGATTGCCGATGAACCGGTCTCAGCGCTCGACGTTTCCGTGCGCGCACAGGTGCTGAATCTGATGATGGATCTGCAGCAGGAGCTGGGGCTGTCTTACGTATTTATCTCCCACGACCTGTCGGTGGTAGAGCATATCGCTGATGAAGTGATGGTGATGTATCTGGGGCGCTGCGTGGAGAAGGGGACGAAAGATCAGATCTTTAATAACCCTCGCCACCCGTACACCCAGGCGCTGCTCTCTGCGACACCGCGCCTGAACCCGGACGATCGTCGTGAGCGTATTAAGCTGACCGGTGAACTGCCAAGTCCGCTGAATCCACCTCCGGGATGTGCGTTCAACGCCCGCTGCAGTCGCCGCTTTGGCCCTTGCACCCAGCTACAGCCGCAGCTGAAAGATTATCGCGGTCAGCTGGTGGCCTGCTTTGCGGTCGATCAGGATGAAAACGGCGAAAAGCCTCAGGCGTAAACAAAAAAACCGGCGTTGAGCCGGTTTTTTTATGTCTGCTAACCTATTTCCGCAAACGAATCTGGTCCACGGCGTGTTTCTCGCTCTTGGTGAGGATCAGGCTCGCCCGCTCGCGGGTAGGGAGAATGTTCTCTTTCAGGTTTACGTAGTTGATCTCGTTCCACAGACCTGTCGCCACCTTCACCGCCTCTTCTTCAGAAAGCTGGGCATAGTGATGGAAATAGGAGTCCGGGTCAGTGAACGCCCCTTCGCGGAACTTCAGGAAGCGGTTGATATACCAGCTTTGCAGTAAATCTTCCGGTGCATCGACATAAATAGAGAAATCGACGAAGTCAGAGACAAACACGTGATGCGGATCGTGAGGATAATCCATCCCACTTTGCAGCACATTTAACCCTTCCAGAATCAGAATGTCTGGCTGCACCACCGTTTTGTCTCCGCCTGGAATGCGATCGTAGATCAGGTGCGAATAGACCGGCGCCGTGACGTTAGGCACGCCGGATTTCAGGTCAGAGACAAATTTCACCAGACGGTGCATGTCATAAGAGAGCGGGAAGCCCTTCTTCTTCATCAGCCCACGTTCTTTCAACACCTCATTGGGGTGCAGAAAGCCGTCGGTGGTGATCAGCTCCACGCTGCGGTGTTCTGGCCAGCGGCTCAGGAGAGCCTGCAAGACACGCGCGGTTGTGCTTTTACCTACCGCCACGCTGCCAGCAATACTGATGATATAAGGAATGCGTTGACCATTGGTTCCAAGGAACTGCTCCAGCACCGCCTGACGGCGCAGGTTGGAACTGATATAGAAGTTAAGCAAGCGTGAGAGGGGGAGATAAATTTCTGCCACTTCTTCCAGGGACAGATCTTCGTTTATCCCTTTTAACCGTGCGATTTCACCTTCCGTCAGCGTCATAGGGACGGAATCACGCAGGGCAGCCCACTGGCTGCGGTTAAAGTGAAGATAAGGCGTCATTAACGTTTGCTCTTTTTTGCTCATAAGCATGCTTCAGTGAGCCAGCATCACACTGCCGGATCATGGCTCATCACACAGTTAATTTTGGACAATGGGCAGGAGGTTAACACCAGATGACAGGAATAATAAGAAAAAAGATGGAAAGCGCTGCGTTACGCGGAAGCCGTCACGCTACGGTGTATGCGATGCAATTCGCTCATATATGTTGAATATTTGACCGTGAATGACTACTTTTACAGCGCTTGATGCGTGGTTAGCATAAAATGTGAGCGAAAGAACGTTTTATGCAAATTTTTAGTTGCATGACCGCGCAGGTATCCATAGAATGCGCGCTACTTGATGCCGACTTAGCTCAGTAGGTAGAGCAACTGACTTGTAATCAGTAGGTCACCAGTTCGATTCCGGTAGTCGGCACCATCAAGTCCGGTGGGGTTCCCGAGCGGCCAAAGGGAGCAGACTGTAAATCTGCCGTCACAGACTTCGAAGGTTCGAATCCTTCCCCCACCACCACTTTCTGGCAGCGTATAAATGCCGCCGGAGCTGGTTTAAAAGCTGAATCAGCTCGAACTTAAAAAGAGAGAAATCTCTTTTTTTGTTACAGAAAGAACTGGGTAGCCGAGTTTCAGGATGCGGGCATCGTATAATGGCTATTACCTCAGCCTTCCAAGCTGATGATGCGGGTTCGATTCCCGCTGCCCGCTCCAATACGTGCTGATATGGCTCAGTTGGTAGAGCGCACCCTTGGTAAGGGTGAGGTCCCCAGTTCGACTCTGGGTATCAGCACCACTTCACTTCTCCTTCCCGTTTCTCTCTGTTTCAATTTTACTTGATTCAACAGTTCAGGCATTTCGCCTGGTTGATGTGGTGATATCACCGATTTATCCGTGTCTTAGAGGGACAATCGATGTCTAAAGAAAAGTTTGAACGTACAAAACCGCACGTTAACGTCGGTACTATCGGCCACGTTGACCATGGTAAAACAACGCTGACCGCTGCAATCACTACCGTTCTGGCTAAAACCTACGGTGGTTCTGCTCGTGCATTCGACCAGATCGATAACGCACCAGAAGAAAAAGCTCGTGGTATCACCATCAACACCTCTCACGTTGAGTATGACACCCCGACTCGCCACTACGCACACGTAGACTGCCCAGGCCACGCCGACTATGTTAAAAACATGATCACCGGTGCTGCGCAGATGGACGGCGCGATCCTGGTAGTAGCTGCGACTGACGGCC
>NZ_JAQZRK010000037.1:0-49019 GCF_028737495.1 Enterobacter cloacae complex sp. 2022EL-00981 | reverse complement strand
AGACGCGGAGAAAAATTTCTGGCAGACTGTCTGTAAAGGCACGATGAGGTCTCTTCTGATTTGTTAGCGCAACCAGTAGATCACACTTCATCGTGCTTTTCATTTTTCTGGGGAACCCTCAGCCCACGGGGAGAGGGTAGCATTTAAGGCATATGCTCCAGCTTCAGATACTCCTCGCTCTGCATCTCCTGCAGGCGCGACAGGCAGCGCTGGAACTCAAACTTCAAACGTTCCCCCTGATATACCTCATATAAAGGCACCTCGGCACTCACCACCAGCTTGACGTGGCGTTCGTAAAACTCGTCCACCAGCGCAATGAAGCGTCGCGCCTCGCTTTCCATCAGCCGTGTCATGACGGGTACATCCAGCAGCATCACCGTGTGGAACAGGCGCGAAAGGGCGATGTAGTCGTGCTGACTGCGGGCATCCACGCACAGCGTCGCAAAAGAGACCGCCAGCGTTTGGTTTTCAACACCGAGCGTAGGCAACGGACGATGGTTAATCTCCAGCGTCGGGGCGTTTTCGCGCTTTGCCCCCGCCAGCGCCAGCCACAGTTTATCCATCTGACGGGTGGTCTCGGCATTCAGCGGTGAGAGCCACAGGTGCGCCTGAGTCAGCGTGCGCAAACGGTAATCCACGCCTGCATCAACATTCATAATGTCACAATGCTGTTTGATGGCATCAATGGCAGGCAGGAAACGCGCCCGCTGGAGGCCGTTACGATACAGCTCATCCGGCGGAATATTCGAGGTGGCGACCAGCGTGATGCCGCGGGCAAACAGCGCTTTCATCAGGCCGCCCAACAGCATGGCATCGGTGATATCCGAAACAAAAAACTCATCGAAACAGAGGACGTCCGTTTCGGCCTTAAACCTGTCAGCCACAATATCCAGCGGATCGCTTTTGCCCTGCAGCGCCGTTAACTCTTCATGCACCCGCAGCATAAAGCGGTGGAAGTGCAGGCGTTGTTTACGCTCACCCGGCAGGCTCTGATAAAACAGATCCATCAACCAGGTTTTCCCGCGACCGACACCGCCCCACATATATAAACCGCGTGCCGGAGCGTTAGCCTGTGGCTCTTTTTTTCCGAGCAGTCGGCTCAATGCCGCCTTCAGCCCACCGCTCTGCCCTGCTTCCGCAGGTTTTGCCGTAAGCTCATGGAAAAGGGTATCCAGACGGTTAACCGCTTCACGTTGAACGTCATCCGGCTGATGTGAGCCCTCGTCCAGGGCCAGTTGATATCGCGATGCGGGGGACAGGTTTTGCATAATCTTGTTGTTATTCCTTCAATTAAACCTCATCAGCAGGCGTGACTGATGAAAAAAAGGCCGTTCTACACTACGCGATGATACGTCAGGATTCCACTTCTGCAGAAATAGCGGTTATAGTGGCAATATCAGGCACAGGCAGGAGCCGAGCCAACACCCTACGGAACAACAAGACAACGGGAGAAGTTCATGACCTGGGAATATGCGCTAATCGGTTTAGTCGTCGGCATCGTGATCGGTGCTGTGGCCATGCGTTTCGGTAATCGCAAATTGCGTCAGCAGCAGTCACTGCAATACGAACTGGAAAAGAACAAAGCCGAGCTGGAAGAGTACCGCGAAGAGCTGGTCAGCCACTTTGCCCGTAGCGCTGAGCTGCTGGACAACATGGCGACCGATTATCGCCAGCTGTATCAGCACATGGCAAAAAGCTCCAGCAGCCTGCTGCCGGAAATGACCGCGGAAACCAACCCGTTCCGCAACCGTCTGGCAGACTCTGAGGCCGGTAACGATCAGGCCCCTGTTCAGATGCCTCGCGACTATTCTGATGGCGCGTCCGGCCTGCTGCGCGGCGGTGTTAAGCGCGATTAATCACACAACCTGAAATTATTTTACGGGCGCAGCGATTGCGCCCGTCCTTTCTTCCTGACCCCAGCTATTATTTAGTTAAACACCTCATTGTTCAGCGGTTTAAAATTCAATAACATCAACGTGTTTTTGGGCCCGTTTTTTCCTTTACTCCAGGTTACGAGAGTCAGCATCGATGAAGAAAAAGAACCAGCTGTTGAGCGCGTTAGCGTTAAGTGTCGGGTTATCTCTCTCGGCGTCCTTCCCTGCCTTTGCCGCCCTTCCCTCGCAGGTGCCGGGCCAGACGGCGATTCCGAGCCTCGCACCCATGCTGGAAAAAGTGTTGCCTGCGGTAGTCAGCGTGCAGGTAGAAGGCACTGCCGTGCAAAGCCAGCGCGTACCTGAAGAACTGAAAAAATATTTTGGCGATGAGTCGCCCGACCAGCAGGCTCAGCCTTTTGAAGGGCTGGGCTCAGGCGTCATCATTGATGCGGCCAAAGGCTATATTCTGACCAACAACCACGTTATCAGCCAGGCCGATAAAATCAGCGTGCAACTGAATGATGGTCGGGAATTTGATGCCAAACTGATCGGCGGCGATGACCAGAGCGACATCGCGCTGTTGCAGGTGCAAAACCCAAGTAATCTGACCCAGATTGCCATCGCGGACTCCGACAAACTGCGCGTCGGCGACTTTGCTGTTGCCGTGGGCAACCCCTTTGGTTTAGGACAAACGGCGACTTCCGGGATCATTTCCGCGCTGGGGCGCAGCGGCCTGAATCTTGAAGGCCTGGAAAACTTTATCCAGACCGATGCCTCAATTAACCGCGGGAACTCCGGCGGGGCGCTGCTGAACCTTAACGGCGAGCTGATTGGTATTAACACAGCAATCCTCGCGCCAGGTGGCGGCAGTATCGGGATCGGGTTTGCGATTCCCAGCAATATGGCCAAAACGCTGGCACAGCAGCTTATCCAGTTTGGTGAAGTCAAACGCGGCCTGCTGGGCATCAAAGGGATGGAGATGAGCGCCGATATCGCAAAAGCGTTCAACATCAACGTGCAGCGCGGTGCGTTCGTCAGTGAAGTGCTGCCCAATTCCGGCTCGGCAAAAGCGGGCATTAAATCAGGTGATGTGATCGTCAGCCTGAATGATAAGCCGCTGAGCAGCTTTGCAGAACTGCGCTCACGTATCGCCACCACCGAACCGGGCGCCAAAGTGAAGCTGGGCCTGATTCGTGACGGCAAACCGCTGAATGTGGAAGTGACGCTGGACAAGAGCACCTCTTCATCCGCCAGTGCGGAGCTTATCGCCCCGGCACTGCAGGGCGCGACCCTCAGCGACGGGCAACTGAAAGACGGCACCAAAGGCATCAGCATCGATACCGTAGAGAAGAGCAGCCCTGCCGCACAGGCGGGATTGCATCAGGATGATGTGATCATCGGCGTGAATCGCACCCGCGTGCAGTCCATCGCTGAGCTGCGCAAGGTGCTGGAAAGTAAACCAACGGTCATTGCCCTGCAAATTATGCGCGGCAACGAATCTATCTATATTCTGTTGCGCTAAGCATTTGCTCTCCCGGGTATCACCGCCGCGTGTGATGTCCGGGATAACTCATGTTATGCTGCAAACCGTTCCTTTTTTAACGACACGCGCATCATGCTTTTAAAGCTCTTTCGTTCCATTGCCATCGGTTTGATTGTTGCGGGCCTGCTGTTAGCGGCCATGCCGTCTTTACGCCAGTTCAACAAGCTGTCGGCTCCCCAGTTTGACAGCGCGGATGAAACGCCTGCCACCTATAATCAGGCCGTTCGCCGTGCCGCACCCGCAGTGGTGAACGTCTACAACCGTGGTCTTAACAGTTCAGCCCATAACCAGCTGGAGATCCGTACCCTCGGCTCCGGCGTGATTATGGACGATCGCGGATACATCATTACCAACAAGCACGTGATCAACGATGCTGACCAGATCATCGTCGCACTTCAGGATGGCCGCGTGTTTGAGGCCTTACTTGTCGGCTCTGACAGCCTGACCGATCTGGCCGTGCTGAAAATCAACGCCACCGGCGGGCTGCCGGTGATTCCGATCAACCGTAAACGCACTCCGCACATTGGCGATGTGGTTCTGGCTATCGGTAACCCATACAACCTGGGGCAGACCATCACCCAGGGGATCATCAGCGCCACGGGTCGCATCGGTCTGAACCCATCGGGACGGCAGAACTTCCTGCAAACCGATGCCTCCATCAACCACGGGAACTCCGGCGGTGCGCTGGTCAACTCGCTGGGCGAGCTTATGGGTATCAACACCCTCTCCTTCGATAAAAGCAACGATGGCGAGACGCCGGAAGGGATCGGCTTTGCCATTCCGTTCCAGCTGGCAACCAAAATTATGGACAAGCTGATCCGGGACGGTCGCGTGATCCGCGGTTACATCGGAATTGGTGGTCGCGAAATTGCCCCTATGCATACGCAGGGTGGCGGGATCGATCAGATTCAGGGGATTGTGGTTAACGAAGTGGCGCCTGGCGGACCGGCTGCCAATGCGGGCATTCAGGTTAATGATGTCATTCTGTCGGTCAACGGCACACCGGCGGTCTCTGCGCTTGAGACGATGGACCAGGTGGCAGAAATTCGCCCGGGTTCCATCATCCCGGTTGAAGTCATGCGCAACGATAAGAAACTGACGCTGCATGTGACCATTCAGGAATACCCGGCCACCAACTGACGGGCATAAAAAAACGGAGCGTAGCGCTCCGTTTTTTTTACCGGGACAAGATCACTTGTTAACGAACTCTTCGCCCAGCGTGATATCTTTCTTCAGCGTGTCCAGCATACCTTCCATCGCGTTTTGTTCAAACGCGCTCAGCGTGCCAATTGGCTTACGCTCTTCGATACCGTTTTTACCGAGCAGCAGCGGCTGGGAGAAGAAGCGCGCGTGTTCGCCATCGCCTTCAACATAAGCGCATTCAACCACGCCCTTCTCGCCCTGCAGCGCGCGAACCAGTGACAGACCGAAACGTGCAGCCGCCTGGCCCATAGACAGCGTTGCAGAACCGCCACCCGCCTTCGCTTCCACCACTTCGGTGCCTGCGTTCTGGATACGTTTGGTCAGGTCAGCCACTTCCTGCTCGGTGAAGCTCACGCTTGGGATCTGCGACAGCAGAGGCAGAATTGTCACACCAGAGTGACCACCGATGACCGGCACTTCAACTTCCGTAGGCTGCTTGCCTTTCAGCTCAGCCACGAAGGTGTTAGAACGGATGATATCCAGCGTGGTCACGCCGAACAGTTTGTTCTTGTCGTAAACGCCTGCTTTCTTCAGTACTTCTGCCGCAATAGCGACCGTGGTGTTCACCGGGTTAGTGATGATACCGATGCACGCTTTCGGACACACTTCAGCGATCTGCTGCACCAGGTTTTTCACGATGCCTGCGTTGACGTTGAACAGGTCGGAACGATCCATACCTGGCTTACGCGCCACACCAGCGGAGATCAGCACAACGTCAGCACCCTGCAGCGCAGGACGCGCGTCTTCGCCGGAGAAGCCTTTGATGTTAACAGCGGTCGGGATGTGGCTCAGGTCAACCGCCACACCTGGGGTTACCGGAGCAATGTCGTACAGGGAGAGTTCTGAGCCTGAAGGCAGTTGGGTTTTCAGTAGTAGGGCAAGCGCCTGGCCGATACCACCAGCAGCGCCGAGGACTGCGACTTTCATCCTAAACTCCTTATTATGGTTAACTTAAGTATCTGTAAATCCGTTGCGGCGACCTTAATTCAGCAGGTAATTAATTACAATTTTCGTAGCTAAAGAATTTGAGGTCACGCGACTTTCTCTCTTCCCAGAAGACTCTCTGACAACAGATGGCAACGAATTAAGAGGTGGTTACAATACACCCTGCCACGCCACCAAAACAACATCATTTTGATAACATTTAATTTACTTTTAAGCTTATTTGCGTGGCGTGACCCAGGCATGTTTTCCGATAACGAAATCTGATAATATCACTCCCTTTCATAACATTATTTCAGGCTACTGCCTGGTAGATAATTTGCATAAAAATTCATCCACATGCATAATAATGTTGTTTCTATCGTCATATTCCGGGTGACTTATGCGAAGCTCGTCTAAGCAAGAAGAATTAGTAAAGGCGTTTAAAGCGCTACTCAAAGAAGAGAAATTCAGTTCTCAGGGAGAAATTGTTCAGGCGCTGCAGGAACAAGGCTTCGACAATATCAACCAGTCGAAAGTCTCCCGTATGTTGACCAAATTTGGCGCGGTGCGTACCCGTAACGCCAAAATGGAGATGGTCTATTGCCTGCCAGCTGAACTTGGCGTGCCGACAACCTCCAGCCCGCTGAAGAATCTGGTTCTGGATATCGACCACAACGATGCCGTTGTGGTGATCCACACAAGCCCTGGCGCCGCACAGCTGATTGCCCGCATGCTGGACTCTCTGGGTAAAACGGAAGGGATTCTCGGTACCATCGCCGGTGATGACACCATCTTTACCACGCCAGCCAACGGCTTTTCGGTGAAAGATCTCCACGAGGCGATCCTGGTTCTGTTCGAACAGGAGCTGTAATCCTCTCTCCCCGTAGCGTCGCTACGGGGTTCATTCTGCCCCCGCTGCGTTATCCCCTGTTTTCTCCTGTCCTCAATTTAACAAATAGTGCTTTTTACCACTCATTAACATTCAGCCAGTGAATGATAAATCAAAGAATCGCACAAAATATCAAAATCATTTATCCATATGATTTACTTAGATATAACACGCCAACGTGAACAGAAAATGACCAATATTATGCCATTAGGTTATAAAAATTGCGCTGTTTAACACGTAATTACCCATGAAACAATTAGTCTGGTATTAATTTTTACCGTTATTAGTGTATACTTGATTTTGTGATGAGGGTCACGAAACAAAGACCCCACTAAAAAATTCGACGAGGTAAAAATCATGAAAATCAAAACAACTGTAGCGGCGCTGAGCGTCCTGTCTGTCCTGTCATTCGGTGCTTTCGCAGCAGATTCCATTAATGCCGATCAGGCGCAATCCCGTGAGGCTATCGGTACGGTTTCTGTCGGCGCAATCGGCACGTCTCCAATGGACATGCATGAGATGCTGAACAAAAAAGCGGAAGAACAAGGTGCATCATCCTATCGCATCATTGAAGCGCGTTCCGGTGACCACTGGCACGCTACCGCTGAGCTGTATAAATAAGGTTTAGTAATAACAGAAGACGACTATCTCCACTCAACGGCACCAGGCATAAAAATAGCAGTTCAACCCTTCTCGCCGTTGAGCAAAAACCTCTTCAGGAGCAAAGACTATGAAAACCAAATTAATCATCGCAACCCTCGGTCTGGCATCGGTTCTCTCTTTCGGCGCAAGCGCAGCCGTCCAGCAGGTGAATACCGAGCAGGCGCAAAATCTGCAGTCTATGGGTAGTGTTTCCGTAACGTCCGTCACCGGCTCTCCGATGGATATCCGTCAGGAGCTGGCTGCAAAAGCTGAAAAAGCAGGCGCCAGCAGCTACCGCGTCACCGAACTGAATCAGGGTGACCACTGGCACGCTACGGCAGAACTGTATAAATAAACCCTCGTCGTATCTCATCATACGACTTGCCCCTGGTCTCGCTGGTCAGGGGCTTTTTTTCGCGTAATCAATGGCGCGCGTTGAAACGCAACTGCCCTTCCAGCTCTTCTTCTGCTTCATCAAACAATAAAATCAGCGCCCCAAATCGCCTGCGCAGCTTATCGGGCAGATGAATAAACTCTATTTCCAGCGGTAACGGCAGCTGACTGCCGGTCACCACATCCCACAGCATATCCAGATTCGTGACGCTTTCCCGTTCCAGATCAAACGCCCGGATAAATTCACGATAGAAGTCTTCCTGACTGTCGATCTCGTCAAAATCAAAGGTATAGGTTTTCATTGCCAGCCACCCAGTCCAGGCGAGCGGCAGATGCCGCCCTGTCTATTATAATCCCCCGATATGCAGGGTTTTGACTTCCAGATACTCTTCCAGCCCCAGCACGGACCCTTCTCGACCCAGGCCAGACTCTTTTACCCCACCAAAAGGTCCAAGCTCCGTGGAAACGGCGCACTCATTAATCCCAATCATCCCGCTTTCGATTGCCTGCGAGACGCGGAAAACGCGCGACAGATTCTGAGTATAAAAGTAAGCCGCCAGACCATAAGGCGTGTTGTTGGCGCGCTGGATGACTTCATCTTCAGAAGTGAAACGGAAGCAGGCGGCAACGGGACCAAACGTCTCTTCTTCCGCCAGTTTCATGCCTTCATGACAGTCGCCCAGCACGGTGGGCATCCAGAAATTGCCACCAAGCGGATGTGGTTTACCGCCCGCCAGGACAGTCGCCCCCCGGGCAACAGCGTCTTCCACATGCTCGCGCACTTTGTTCACCGCGGAGGGTTCAATCAGCGGGCCTACGACCACACCGTCTTCCAGGCCATTTCCCACCTTCAGCGCGTTCACCGCATCGGCCAGTTTGTTCACAAACTTGTCGTAGACGGTTTCCTGAATATAGAAGCGGTTAACGCTGACGCAGACCTGTCCGGCATTACGGAATTTGTTGGCGATTGCCCCTTTGACGGCAGCATCGATGTCCGCATCTTCAAACACGATATACGGGGCATTCCCCCCCAGCTCCATCGAAACTTTTTTCATGGTGTCCGCGGCGTTACGCACCAGCGTTTTGCCGACGGAAGTGGAGCCGGTAAACGAGATTTTCCGCACCTCGTGGCTCGCCATAATCGCGTCGCTGATCTCATGCGTATTACCGGCCACGGCGTTGAGGACGCCATCCGGCACACCGGCCTGTTTCGCCAGCGTGAGCAGCGCAAACGCGCTGAGCGGGGTGTTGTTTGCCGGTTTGATGACCCCGGTACACCCCGCTGCCAGCGCCGGACCAAGCTTACGGG
The DNA here is from genome assembly GCF_028737495.1 of Enterobacter cloacae complex sp. 2022EL-00981. NCBI lineage: Bacteria > Pseudomonadati > Pseudomonadota > Gammaproteobacteria > Enterobacterales > Enterobacteriaceae > Enterobacter > Enterobacter cloacae complex sp. 2022EL-00981. Next base: position 40,242 of record NZ_JAQZRK010000037.1, on the reverse strand, counting down.
TGAGCATCGCCATCGGGAAGTTCCACGGCGTAATTGCCGCCACCACTCCCACAGGCTCACGGGTAGCCAGAATGCGGGAGCCCGGTTTGATCGGCGGAATAATTTCACCGTTAGCACGCTTGGCCTCTTCGGCAAACCACTGAATAAAACTGGCGGCGTACTCCACCTCGCCTTCAGCTTCTTTCAGGGGTTTGCCCTGTTCGGTGGTCATTAACCGACCAAGCCAGCTTTTATTCTCAATTATCAGTTCATACCAGCGATAGAGAATGGTCGAGCGCTCTTTCGCGGTTTTGGCCCGCCAGGCCGGGAAGGCTTTCGCGGCGGCGGCAATCGCCTCTTCGGTTTCTGCTTTACCGGCTTTCGCCACTTTGGCGATAACATCACCGGTGGCCGGGTTTAACACATCAAACGTCGTGTCCAGCGGTTTCCATATGCCGTTAACCAGATAACCGGTCTGAAAAAGAATGTGGTCCTGAAGCGCCTGGGTAGTCATGTGTCCTCCCTTTCTGAATGTAAGAGCCTGCAGAAATAAGTATAGCCACAAAAAAACCGACGCTTTTAGCGTCGGTTTTTTACTTCAGTCAGTTATCCGTCAGGACATTCTGGTAGCGGTGCAGCATAAACACCAGCCGCGCTACCGGCTCTGTCACCTGAGGAGGTGCTTCCCAGACCCTGAGCTTCTCCTGGTAGACATCCAGCTCTTCCAGCAACTGCTTAAAGTAACGGCGTCGTTTGTCATCACTGGAGGCGGAAAGCACATGGTCCGCGGTACGGCGCAACTGGCGGTGGAATGCCGACAGATCGTCGTTGATGGGCACCGGTGCGTTACGCAGACGCTGATGCGCAATGATCATGGTTAACGCCAGACGAAAGCGGGCAATGTCGCCAGGGAACTTATTCAACAGTAAAAACAGCTGCTGATAGAGCGCAGGCAGATGGTTCTCTTTACGGCGCGCAGTGTTGGTGGTCATGGAGGAGACCGCCGCCGAAACGAACTGGTTCAACAGCACGCGACCTGTTCGCGCCTGGGAATTGTCGCGCACCAGCAGAATCACCATCATCGCCAGGAAACAGCCCACCAGCTGACCCAGGGCGCTGTCGAGGAACTGGCTGAAATGGAACGTCATGGGGTTATCCAGCACCAGAATATTAATAGTACTGGCGAGGGCACCGAGCGATCCCAGACGGCGCTTCTGCACTTCTATCCCGATAAAGAATGCCATTACCGCGAGACTGATACAGAGCAGCAACATGCTCTGCTGCGTGGACGGGAGGATCACCAGGAAATAGAGCGCGCCAAGCGGTAACGCGGCAATCGTGCCGTACAGGAAATCGATAGCGACCATACGCGGGTTGGGCAGACGCATTGCCAGCGCCGTGACGACAGCAATCATGACCATCGCGCCGCTGCCGGAGGTCCAGCCAGTCCACAGCCAGAACAGCGTGCCGAGCATACAGGCAAGCGTGGTACGCCAGAAGTTGACCATCGCGTGGTGGCGCTCAGCCGATTCCGCCTTGATCACCACTTCACCCTGCAGGACTTCCTCTTCCGCCGCGCTGATTTTCGTATTGCCGATCACGCCCCGTTTCAGCAGCAGGTAGCGCGTCGCGGCGCCAACCCACGTATAAATGGTCACCGGTGTGTCGCGCTCTCCGGTCCAGGCGATGACCCGCCGCATGCGTTTGAGCTGCTTATGTACGTCCTGCACCGTTTCCACCGGCTCGGCAAACAGTTCGCGAAAGGTATCGGTAACCGATTCCGGGCGGGTGTTCTGAATAAGGTAGGTTTCGCACGCCTGGGTAATCAGCGTTAAGGAGACGGTATTGATCGCTTTAAGACGACGGTTGGCACGCGCCCAGCGCGAGGACTCCATATTAAGGTTACTGCGCATCCCTTCCAGCGCCTGCGTGCGGCGAACCAGTCCACTCCAGGCTTTGTCCACCTCTTCGCTGTCACCGTGCTTGATGCAGAGCTGCATCAGCTGATACTGGGAGACGATCAGCGCATCCAGTTCGCGATCCACCTCCTGTTTGATGGAGCGAGGGGAGAAAAGCAGGTCAGCAACAATTGCGCAGACGATACCAATCACGATCTCACTGCAGCGTTCCACGGCAAACTGCGGCGCGAGCAGCGGTTCGGTTTGAATGGTGATGACAATAATCAGTGCGGTATAACCCGCCAGCCCCCAGGCGTAAGAGTTTTCGACCTTCACCAGAGAGGAGAGCCAGGTGCAGAAGCCCGCCCAGATACAGCACACCAATACCATCAACAGTGGCGTGCGGATCATCAAAATGATAATGGTGAGCGCGGCGATACAGCCGATAAACGTCCCGATGATACGCAGCATCCCGCGATAGCGGATCGCCCCGGAGTAAGGCTCCCCACCTGCCGCGAATGCCGGGCCAGCCGCGACAATCGCCGCCGTTAACACCGCCCAGCGGGGGGTTTCCAGCTGGAAGTGAAAGCCGACAAACAGCGCCAGCACAATGGCACTCGCCAGCTTCACGGCGAAGCGAATGTGCTGGCTGGCGATAGTAAAGATCCCCATAGCGATTAACCAAACTCGCGCAGACGATGGGCGATTTTACGGAAAATAGAGTCCTGGCTGGCGTCCCGGTCTTTCTCACCGGTGATCACCACCGTCGCGGTTGTGCCCGCAGGCCACAGGTTGCCCTGCTGTTCGTCCAGATGAATACGTACCGGCACACGCTGGGCCAGGCGCACCCATTCCAGGTTGGAATCAACCGTCGCCATCCCTTTCGCATCATTGGAGCTGCTGGAGTTGGTGACGCCAGCCGCAACGCTATCTACGGTACCTTTAAAGACGCGGTTACTGCCAAGCGGCGTGATCTCTGCGCGGTAGCCCGGACGAACGCCTTCCAGTTTGGTCTCTTCCATATAGGCAAGCACATAGAATGAGTTTTGTTTCACCAGCGCCACGGCGGTTGAACCGCGGGTGATAAACTCCCCGGCATAGACATTCAGGTTGGTGACCCAGCCATCGGCAGGTGCGCGGATCACGGTACGCTCCAGATCGAGCTTCGCCAGGTCGCGCGTCGCCTGCGCCTTTGCCAGCTGATGCAGCACGGTTTGCAGCACGTTGTTAGACTGATCGATCTCTTCCCGGGACATCGCCTGAACCCCCAGCTGGTTACGGCGGCCCGCCTCGCGGCGTTTCTCCGCAGCCAGCGCCTGGTAATAGGCGACATCCGCTTCCGCTTCTTCCAGTGCTTTCTGGTAACGCGGCTGGTCAATGGTGAACAGCACCTGGTCTTTCTTCACCAGCTGGTTATCGTGGACGTTAACCGCCGTGATAAGACCGGCCACGTCGGGGGCGATCGCCACGACATCGGCGCTAAAACGCGCGTCACGCGTCCACGGTGATTCGGTGTAATAGACCCAGGCGCGAAAAATAGCGATGAACGCGAGGATAACCAGCGCCATGGTGATGGCGGTGCGGGAGATTTTTCTTGTTAGCGTTTTCACATCAACCTCAGACAAACATGCGCGATATCAGGTAGAACAGGCAGCAATACAGCGCGGTATTGAACAATGCAGGGTGCCAGACGAAATCGTAGATCCCGGTAGGAACCAGCACCTTGCGCACCAGCCAGAAGATCGCCAGTGATAAAAGAAGCTCGAAAAATATCGGTGGGAACGACAGACCGAACACCACGATAACGGGAAACAGACTCATGTTGACCTTGATAAGAGAGAGTGCAGGCTTCAGAATTTTTAGCGCACGCCACCGCGGGAGAGCAAGAAACGCCGGGCGAGAATGGCGCAGCCGTTATGTAATTAATAATATATTAACGTAACTGTTATGCTGTTATCTATAATATGTGATCTAAATCACTTTTAAGCCAGAGTGAACAATGGAACGTTTAAAACGCATGTCGGTCTTCGCCAAAGTGGTTGAACTTGGCTCATTTACTGCTGCTGCCCGGCAGTTGCAGATGAGCGTCTCCTCCATCAGTCAGACGGTGTCAAAACTGGAAGATGAACTGCAGGTGAAGCTGCTCAACCGCAGCACCCGCAGTATTGGTCTGACGGAGGCGGGTAAAATTTACTATCAGGGCTGTCGCCGCATGATGCATGAAGTGCAGGATGTTCACGAGCAGCTCTATGCCTTTAACAACACGCCCATCGGGACACTGCGGATTGGCTGTTCTTCAACTATGGCACAAAATGTTCTCGCCGCCATGACCGCTGAGATGCTGAAAGAATATCCGGGATTAACCGTGAATCTGGTTACCGGTATTCCCGCCCCGGACCTGATCGCAGACGGGCTGGATGTGGTGATCCGCGTTGGCGCGCTGCAGGACTCCAGCCTCTTCTCCCGTCGACTCGGGAGTATGCCGATGGTGGTCTGTGCCTCGAAGAGCTATCTGGCGCAGTACGGCGTGCCGGAGAAACCAGCCGATCTCGCCAACCACTCCTGGCTGGAGTACAGCGTCCGCCCCGATAATGAATTTGAACTGATTGCCCCGGAAGGCATTTCTACCCGACTGCTGCCGGAAGGACGGTTTGTTACCAACGATCCGATGACCATCTCGCGCTGGCTGGTGGCGGGCGCCGGGATCGCTTACGTCCCGTTAATGTGGGTGATCAATGAGATCAACAGCGGAGTGCTGGAGATCCTGTTCCCTCGCTACCAGTCCGATCCGCGTCCGGTGTATGCCCTGTATACCGAAAAAGACAAACTGCCGCTTAAGGTGCAGGTGTGCATTAACTATCTGACCGAGTATTTTGTGGAGGTCGCGGAACTGTTTCAGGGCATGCGGGGAAGAAGGAAAGAGTAAGTATTTCCCCTCTCCCCGTTGGGGAGAGGGTTAGGGTGAGGGGAGAAAATTACGCCGTGCCGCCCACCGTGAGGTTATCGACCTTCAGTGTCGGCTGGCCCACGCCCACTGGCAGGCTCTGGCCCTCTTTACCGCAGACGCCCACGCCGTTGTCCAGCTTGAGATCGTTACCGACCATGGAGATCTGCTGCATGGCTTCGATACCGGAACCAATCAGCGTCGCGCCTTTCACCGCTTTGGTCACTTTGCCTTTTTCGATCAGATACGCTTCTGACGTAGAGAAGACGAATTTACCGGAGGTGATGTCCACCTGACCACCGCCAAAGTTTGGCGCGAAGATCCCGTAATCAACAGACTCGATGATCTCCTGCGGCGTGGACTGGCCTGGCAGCATGTAGGTGTTAGTCATACGCGGCATCGGCAGATGCGCATAAGATTCACGACGGCCGTTACCCGTTGGCGCCACGCCCATCAGGCGCGCGTTCAGTTTGTCCTGCATATAGCCTTTCAGCACACCGTTTTCGATCAGCACGTTGTACTGACCCGGCGTACCTTCATCATCGATGGAGATAGAGCCACGGCGATCAACCATGGTACCGTCATCCACCACCGTGCACAGTTCAGAGGAGACAAGCTGCCCTATCTGACCGCTAAATACCGAGGTGCCGCGGCGGTTAAAGTCCCCTTCCAGACCATGCCCCACGGCTTCATGCAGCAGCACGCCCGGCCAGCCAGCGCCCAGTACCACCGGGAATGTCCCCGCAGGTGCCGCCACGGCAGAAAGATTCACCATCGCCATACGCACGGCTTCTTTTGCCCACGCGTCGGCACGGGCTTCACCGTCGACGTCACCCAGGAACCAGTCATAACCAAAACGACCACCGCCGCCGCTTGAGCCACGCTCGCGCTTGCCGTCCTCTTCCACCTGCACGCTGATGGAGAGACGCACCAGCGGACGGACATCCGCCGCCAGGGTGCCGTCCGTCGCCGCGACCAGAATCAGTTCATAGACACCGCTCAGGCTGGCAGACACTTCCTGTACGCGTTTATCAGCAGCACGCGCCACTTTGTCCACGCGGCGCAGGATATCCAGCTTCTCTTCACGGCTCATGCTCTGCAGCGGGTCGATGCAGGTGTAGAGCGCAGAATGCTGCACCTCACCCAGCGTTTTAACACGGCCATCGCCTGCGTCACGCACGATGGTACGTGCCGCCTGCGCGCTCTGCTCCAGCGCAGCCAGGCTTATCTGGTCCGCATAGGCAAAACCGGTTTTCTCGCCGCTGATGGCGCGCACGCCAACGCCCTGGTCAATGTTGTAAGAACCATCTTTGATGATGCTGTCTTCTAAAACCCAGGATTCGTGATAGCTCGACTGGAAATAGAGATCGCCGTAGTCGAGACGGCGTTCGGTCAGTTGACCAAGAATGGAGAACAGATCCTGATGACTCAGGCCGTTCGCTGCGAGCAAATGTTCACTTACCAGGTTCAGACTCATCGTATTGCTACTCGTTCGTTGCCGCCTGTGGCGGTATAAAGATCGTATTTATTGAGAGTGAGGCAATTACCTGCCCACGTCAAATCATTGCTGTGCATCTTTGCGCGGCTGGCGCAGCACTTCATTAATCTGCGGTTTATCCACCGGACCGGTGATGCGGTAGCGCAGAATAGAGACTTTGCTCCACAGCGGCCCCAGCACTTTACTGGCGGCAAACACCGCAGCACCAACAATCGGGTTCACCACAAAGGCGGCTGCCACCCCCACGCTCGCGGAGATTTCTGGCGCCACCACGGCTTCCATATCCAGCTCGCGACGTACAAGGTTAACCGAGCCCTTCATGGCGATATCCGCTTCCAGGCCGTCCACCAGCGTGTCGTCCGTATGCATAACGCCGTCCTTGATCCATGCCGTACTGCGGATGGAATCGTAGTAGAACCCTTCACTGAAGGTATCGCTGAAATCGAAACGCAGCTTACGCAGCAGCGCATCAAAGCTCAGAAGACGCAGGATCTGCCCGGCGCGTCCCGTGCTCACATCGGCAATTTCACCTTTTCCGAAGCGGGTTTTCAGTATGCCGTTAAGCGAGGCCTCATCCGGCTTCCACGGCGCGTCACGCCAGTGAAGATCGTAATCGACGTCAAATGACGAGCCGCGCAGCGGCGTGCTGATACCAAAGAAATTGGCTGCCGCATCCAGTTTGTTACCCTTAATGTCGCCTTTCAGCGAGGTGCGCTGTTCGCCTGGGTTATTCACCCACTCGCCCGCCGCCGTCAGACGACCAAAGCCGGTATCCACCAGCCCACCCGTGAGGCTCAGCGTGTTGCCCTGAATCGCGAAGTCACCGTCAATGCGGCCATATTTTTGTCCCCACAGCCAGCACTCAGCACAGCGCAGTTGCAGATCCGGCCAGCCGCTGAAGTCCACGCGGGAAGTGTTACTCAACGGCGATGCCGGAGTCGATTGATCTTTCCCGCCCGCCGTTGCCGGGTTGTAGTAGAGATAGCGGATTGCCGCCTGCCACGGGGCGTTATCGCGCATGGTCAGGGTGGCGTTGATCTCCCTGCCCTGAGCCTCTACTTTCGAGCCGTTAGCCGTGGGCTGAGAGACGATACTCAGGTTGTTCCACTGTTGCCCACCCAGCGTGAGCGACGGTGTGCGCACGGTGACGGTTTGCGGGAACTGCGCCGCCTCATCCACGTTTTGCCCGACGCCTTTCTGGAACAGCGCCAGCCACTGCGCGCCATCCATCGGCGGGAGATTCAGCTCAATGCCCTGGTGATCCGGGAGCGGAGGCGTGGTTCGGCTGTCCGTCGTCCAGATGGCTTTGTCCAGGGTCAGCTTACGGTTGAGCAGCCAGCGGCTGTTGAAATGATTCGTGCCACCCGCGCTGCCGGTTAACTCGAAGCTGTTCAGGTTGCCCACGACGTTAAGCGTCACGGGCAGCGCCTGTCCGGCCTGTTTATCCAGCGGTGCAGGCAGCTGGCTGCTGAGATTTTTCAGATCGCCAGTAAGGTCGACCTTATACTTCGTACCGGCGTGGTAGGGCAGTTTAATATCCACCTTCCCCTTCCAGGCGGCTGCACCATCAACCGACTCCTGAATGGGTTTCGGCAGTACATCCATCCGCGAGGGTTGCCAGTTACCGTCCAGATTGACAGCCACCTGGTAGGCCTTCTCCCCCTCGATGGTCGAGAAGTCGATGTTGACGGGCTGATTGAACCAGTTGGCTGTGAGCGGCTCACTCTTCAGGTTGCCGTTCACAAAGCTGAACTGCCCGCTGAGGTTCTTCAGCGTACTTTCCAGCGGTTTGATATACAGGCTGTTGTTGTTCAGGCGGACATCACCTTTGGCGGTGGTCATTTCGCCGTCCAGCGGGATATCCAGATGTAAGCGAGCATTCACATCGCCATCAAGCTGGAGTTGCTCAAGCGTGGCAGCCAGCGAAGCTTTCAGCGGCGTCTCTTCAAAATAGGGACCGACCGCCTTGCCCGGCCCGTTGATATCGGCATCAATCAGCAGTTTCTCTTTTGAGTAATCGGGGATATTTGCCGTCAGGTTGGTGGCCGTCACGCCGCCCAGCGCGACGCTGTCTGACTTCATCCACAACCCGTCATTGAGAAAATTAAGCTCGATATCGAGGTTTTTCAGTGCAGGCCAGCCCGGCTGGAACGCAAAGGTAGCGTTGTGCAACGGCACCAGCACCTGGAACTGACCTTCGTTATGTTTGTATGGGAAAAGATGCGGATTACCGCCATAGGCCAGGGTGGCGTTATCCGCCTGACCGCCCTGGATCGCCCCGCTCAGGTAGTCCACGAGCGCTTTACCCATCAGGTTTTCCGGGAAGTAACGCCAGGCCTGAGAACCGTCGCTGGTGCTGATCCCCGCCAGAATACCCAGCCACGGCTCTTCACCTTCAGGCTTTAAATAGCGGAAATCCCCGCGGGCATGAACCGCTTTGGCTTTCACATCGATATGGCGGCCATCAAGCTGGAAGCCCTTATCGTTGCGCAGCCAGTTAAGCACCGCGTTGCCTTTTTCAATTTCCAGAGGTGCCCTGAAGACCGTTTCGTAAGGCATTTTGGCGTCATGCATCTCAACGGTCAGCCTGCCGTTCTCAACGCTGCCCTCCAGCTTGCCGCTGAAGTTTTCAGCCCCCGGCAGCAGTTTCCACTGTTTCCAGGCCAGATCTTTCCACGTCGCCTGGAAGCGGGTTTTCTCGGTTGCCTGCAGCGGGATATCCAGCGCGAGGGCGTCAATTTCCCCACTTGGCTGCGTTGCCAGCCAAACGTCACCCAAATCCGGAGAGAGCTTCGCTGCCATGGAGCGCAGCCCTTCAATGGCCGCCAAATCGAGATGCGTGGCGCGGATACGCAGCTCATCGCTACGCTTATTATTCGTGCCGCCGACATCCTGCTCAGGCATCCATGCCAGCGTCAGCGCGCCGCGCGGCCAGGGTTTGCCGTCCATGGTGATGCGCGTATCCGGGATGGCAAACTGCCAGCCCCCTTTCTCTTTCGTCACATGTGCGGTGAGGTTATCTACAGAGAGTTGATGCTGCTTGCTTTCGCCTTGCCAGCTTGCACCGCCCTGCTTCAGCCAGATATCGCCGCTGGCGAACACGCCTTTCGTCAGGGTCATCCAGCCTTCCAGGCTAAAACGGGCCGTTTCCAGCTGCATGTTTTGCTGCAGCCAGTCGCCGAGCCACGGCTTCACATCCACGTCGTCAGCCTGTAGCCACACCTTGCCGTTGTTGAGCAAGCCGTCGTCGTCACGCAGATCCATACGGACCTGCATGACCCCATGCTGGCCGTTCAGGCTGGAGAGGTTCACCTGCCCCTCGGCACGGTGACGCTCTTTGCCGTTAAGCCAGGTCAGTTGGGGGATCTTGAGTTCGGCGCGTTGGCCGGAAAGGGTAATAAAGCTCACTTCGCTGTCGCGCAGATCGAAATGATCGAACTGACGCAGGAAGAGATCGCTCAGGCGGTTGGCTTCAAGGCTCTGCGTGTTATCCCCGCCGGAGAGCGGCGTGTTGGTCAAAAACTGAAGCTGATAAAAGGTGAGATCGCGGAACTGCCAGCGCATGTGCAGCAGGCTTTGCCAGACATCCAGTGCCAGGGTCACGCGTTTGATTTTCAGATAGCCGCCATCTTTCAGGCTGGCACTGATGTCCCGGGCATCCAGCGTCGGGCCAAAGTTTTGCCAACTGGCGCTGACCTGGCTTACGTCAACCGGCACACCGGTGGCGGATTCGATCTTCGCCAGCACCTGCGGACGCCAGCTGTCCAGATGCGGTAAAACGAGGCGCAGCCCGCTCACGAGCAGCGCGACAATCACGACAAGCGTTGCCCCTGTAAGCAGTAAAATCCCCGGCAATCGCCTCACGCATCTCTCCTTGTCAGCTTTTTCACGCAGCGAACTGCGTCTTACATCATGACGACGTCAAATTGCTCCTGGTTATAGAGCGGCTCAATTTGTACTTTTACCTGTTTGCCGACAAAGATTTCCACTTCCGCCAGCGCGTGCGACTCTTCACCTTTCAGCGCTTCAGCCACCGCAGGGGAAGCATAGACCAGAAAACGATCGGAGTCGTAGGCATGATGAACGCGGACAATTTCACGCATGATCTCATAGCAGACGGTCTCCACCGTCTTTACGGTGCCGCGTCCGTGGCAGGTTGGACACTCGTTACACAGCACATGTTCCACACTTTCACGGGTCCGTTTACGCGTCATTTCCACCAGCCCCAGCTGTGAGAAGCCGTTAATGCTGGTTTTTACGCGATCTTTACTCAGCGCCTGCTCAAGCGAGTGCAGTACACGACGACGATGGTCTTCATTATTCATATCGATAAAGTCGATGATGATAATGCCACCCAGGTTGCGCAGACGAAGCTGGCGCGCAATAGCCTGTGTCGCTTCAATATTGGTATTGAAGATGGTGTCATCCAGGTTGCGATGGCCGACAAACGCACCGGTGTTGATGTCCACGGTGGTCATTGCTTCGGTCTGATCGATGATCAGATAACCGCCGGACTTCAGTTCAACCTTGCGCTCCAGCGCACGCTGGATCTCATTTTCGACATCATAGAGATCGAAGATTGGCTGACGCCCGGTGTAATGTTCCAGCAGGCCAGGCATTTCCGGAATGTACTCAGCGGTAAATTCGAGCAGCGCTTCGTAGGTGAGGCGCGAGTCCACGCGGATTCGGTCGAGCTGAGCATCAGCAAAATCACGCAGCACGCGCTGGGCAAGCGCCAGCTCACCGTACAGCTGATAGCGGGTCTGGTTGCGTTTTTTACGCTCCATCACCTTGGTCCAGACGCGCTTCAGGTAAGCCGCATCGGATGCCAGATCCTCTTCGCTAACCCCTTCGGCGGCGGTTCGGATGATAAACCCGCCCTGTTCGTCGCAGTAGGCGCTGACCACTTTCTTAAGGCGCTCGCGCTCGCTTTCACTTTCAATACGCTGGGAAACCCCCACGTGCGACGCGCCGGGCATAAATACCAGGTAACGGGAAGGTAATGTGATGTCGGTTGTCAGACGGGCGCCTTTGGTGCCAAGGGGGTCTTTCACCACCTGCACCATCAGATCCTGCCCCTGACGCACCAGCTCCGAAATGTCGCGTACGGCAAACTGCTTTTGCTCTTCGCCTGCGACACACTCGGTATGCGGCATGATATCGGAGGCATGTAAAAATGCCGCCTTATCCAGTCCAATATCTACAAAAGCCGCCTGCATACCCGGCAGTACGCGGCTGACACGACCTTTGTAGATATTGCCTACTATTCCGCGTCGCGCTTCACGCTCAATATGAATTTCCTGAAGAATGCCACCATCAATGTAGGCCACACGGGTTTCCGATGGCGTTACGTTTACCAACAATTCAGCCGTCATAATTATCCCTTCCCTCACGCAGTGAGTTAAAATTGCTCAGCAACTCATACGTTTCCACCAGCGGTAAGCCGACTACGGCGTGATAGCTGCCATTTATCTTCCTGACAAAACAGCCACCCAGCCCTTGAATACCGTATGCACCTGCTTTATCCATCGGTTCACCGCTGGCAATATACGCGGCGATCTCGTCGTTGGTCAGTACTCTGAAGGTCACGTCCGTCACCACCAGACAATCCAGCACGTGCTTGCTGTCCGCCAGCGCCACCGCGGTCATCACCTGATGCGTTTGCCCGGACATTTTGTGCAGCATATGTGCTGCATGCTCAGCGTCTCGCGGTTTCTCAAGCACTTCACCGTTAAGGATAACGATGGTATCCGCCCCCAGCACCGGCAGGTCGCGTGGCACGCACGCAACGCCAGCCTGCGCTTTCTCACGCGCCAGGCGAGAAACATACTGCTGAGCACTTTCGCCCTCAGCACGTTTTTCTTCGATGCCGGTAACGATACGTTCAAAAGCGATGCCCAACTGCGTGAGCAACTCCTGACGACGTGGAGAACCGGAGGCAAGATAGATAGACGTCATAGAAACCTTTTACTGCACAGCAAACTGCTGGCGAACCTTACGCATCAGCAGGAACAGCCACGGCCAGAGCACACCGTTGACTACACTACTCCAGAATACTTCGGGTCGGAAAGAGACGTTGATCACTAAAAACTCTGCCCAGAAAACAACGATATCCGCGGCAAGCGACAACAACATCACGACCAGCGCCTGTTGCCAGAGCGCGAGGTTACGAAAGAGCTGGAATTTGAGTGCAACGAGATATGCAATGATGCTCATGGATAACGCGCGAACACCCAGCGTTGAGCCACTAATGAGATCCAGTATGGCACCCATTACAAAGCCTGTGCCAACATTTACGCGGTGCGGCAGGGCGAGGATCCAGTAGAGCAAAATGAGCAATACCCAGTTTGGCCGGTAAACAAGAATGTCGTCCGGCCAGGGCATTATCTGCAGCAACAGCGCGATGAGAAACGAGAGCCAGATAACCCAGCGTCCCTGGCTACGATAACTGGCCACTACTGCCCTCCGGATGAGAGTTTAGGCGGTGGCGGCGCATCCGTTATCCCGGTCGCCGGCGCGGGTACTGGCGCAGGCGGCCCCATCGCATCCGGAGCAGGAAGAACCTGCGGCATCATCTGCATCAGGCGCTCATTGGCAACGCGATGCACCTCTTCAGGCGTCATTGGGTTGGCACCGTTACGATCGGCTCCCCACAGCAGCAGCAGGTAGCGAAGACGCTGTAAACCCGCCGTTGGACGCGCCTGAATCACGGTGTAGGCACGCTGCGTATCAAGCTTCACAGAAGAGACAACCGCAACCGGATACCCTTCAGGGAAACGTCCACCCAGACCGGAGGTGACCAGCACGTCGCCCACACGGATATCCGTGTTGGCTGGCAGGTGCTCCAGCTGCAGATCGTCCGTGCAGCCGTTACCCGCCGCAATGACGCGAATATCGTTACGCAGAACCTGAATAGGCAGCGCATGGGTGGCATCGCAGATCAGCAGTACACGGCTGGTCAGTTTGGCGACGGCGACCACCTGGCCCACCACACCTTTATCACTGATAACAGGCTGACCTTCATACACACCATTCACGCTACCTTTGTCGATCACCACCTGATCGCTGTAAGGATCGTTTACGGTGGAGATCACCTGCGTCACCATCTTCTGCTCATCCTGACGCAGCGGCGATCCAAGCAGCTCACGCAGACGCGCATTTTCCTGCTTGTATTGCCCTAACATCAGCAGTTCGCTGTTTTTCAACAGCAGTTCCTGGCGCAATGCCCGGTTTTCAAGTTCGAGTTGGTCACGTGAGGACAGCGTTTGAGAAACGGAGTCGAGCAGTTCACGGGGACCATTGGATATAAAGTAGAAAGGACTGACGGCGGTATCCATGTACGTTCTGATCTGGCTGAACGTACCGAGGCGGCTATCGGCAATAATGACACCAAGCGCAACCAGAACCGCCAGGATCAGGCGAAACTGTAGCGAGGGGCCACGGCTAAAAATTGGCTTCATAGGCTATGCGTATTCTCGTGTCAGAGAGAAAGGGTAGCGATTCGCTACCCTTTCACCATGACTACTCTTCGCTGAACAAGTCGCCGCCGTGCATGTCGATCATTTCCAGCGCCTTGCCACCACCACGGGCGACGCAAGTCAGTGGATCTTCTGCAACTACGACAGGAATACCTGTCTCTTCCATTAACAGGCGGTCGAGGTTACGCAGCAGCGCACCACCACCGGTCAGAACCATACCGCGCTCAGAGATATCGGACGCCAGTTCAGGCGGGCACTGTTCCAGCGCAACCATCACCGCGCTCACGATACCGGTCAGCGGCTCTTGCAGCGCTTCCAGAATTTCGTTGGAGTTCAGGGTAAAGCCGCGTGGCACACCTTCCGCCAGGTTACGGCCGCGCACTTCGATTTCGCGAACTTCATCACCCGGATAAGCAGAACCGATCTCGTGCTTGATGCGCTCAGCGGTCGCTTCACCGATCAGGGAGCCGTAGTTACGGCGCACGTAGTTAATGATCGCTTCATCGAAACGGTCACCACCGATACGCACGGAAGAGGAGTAAACCACGCCGTTCAGGGAAATAACGGCCACTTCAGTAGTACCACCACCGATATCAACCACCATCGAACCGGTAGCTTCAGAAACAGGCAGGCCTGCACCGATAGCCGCAGCCATTGGCTCTTCAATCAGGAACACTTCACGCGCGCCTGCACCCTGAGCAGATTCGCGAATTGCGCGACGTTCTACCTGGGTCGCACCGACCGGCACACAAACCAGCACACGTGGGCTTGGACGCATGAAGCTGTTGCTGTGAACCTGCTTGATGAAGTGCTGAAGCATTTTTTCAGTCACGAAGAAGTCAGCGATAACGCCGTCTTTCATTGGGCGGATCGCGGCGATGTTACCTGGGGTACGACCCAGCATCTGCTTCGCGTCATGACCCACTGCGGCTACGCTTTTCGGCGAGCCGGCACGATCCTGACGAATGGCCACAACAGAAGGCTCATTCAATACGATGCCTTGTCCTTTTACATAAATAAGGGTATTCGCGGTACCCAGGTCAATGGACAGGTCATTGGAAAACATGCCACGAAATTTTTTCAACATACTAAGGGATAATCCTGAAAGCTGGGGCGGAAAACAAAATCCGCTTACTTTACCAACCACACGCAGCAGCGACAAGGCGCAAAAATCACCTGCTGCGGTGAAAATTTGTGCAGTACGTTTCCTTCTGTTACAAATTCATCCCCTGACTCCCTCAGGGCTGAGTACACAGTAGCGTTCCTCACTTTCATTTGTAACCCGCTAAAGGTCGTTCACTGGCTTTTTGCTCGTCATACTCAAAGCTACAGGCGCGATATTCTACGTGAAAACAGCGTAAACGGCAGGTCAAACAGAGTATCTTTGCAAATATTTTTTCACATTGGTGTCAAGCGGCTGAGAGGCGGCAAAAAAATCCCCCTGACCGCCCATCACACCACGCTCTGTCAACATCTGCCATTCGCCTCTGGAGCGCACGCCCGTGGCAAATACTTGTGTTCGCGTTCCCTTGCACGCTTCCACCAGACTCTGCACCAGCAGCTGGTTTTCCGTGCGCTTTTCAATATTCCTGACCAGCCCCGGATGTAGCTTTAATAATTCCACATCCAGCTCCTTGATCCAGCTGGTACTGACCAGCGTCAGGCCCGCCTGTGTCACCGCCACACGCGCACCCAGCGCATTGATCAAACGTACCACCGGACGTAACCGGCTGATGTGTTGACCAACATCCGCCTCTGCAAGTTCAAAAATAATGTGTTTGCGTTGCGATTTTTCGCATTGCATTAATGTATCGCGCAGCCAGCGTTGAAAACGCGGGCGAATTAACGACTCGACGGTCACCTGTAATGCCAGACTTTCTTCAGGCCAAAAAGATAAAAACGGAATCAGTCGGCTAATTTGCTGACGGTCATACTCTTCGGAGAGTCCAAATTGCAGGACCATCGGCAGATATTCCGCTGAAATAACCTCTTCCGTGCCGTCAAAAATGCGACACATTAATTCACGGTGGTGAACATGGCCGTTTTTCATCACCGCTGGTTTTTGATAAAGGCGGGGGCCACCGCGGCTCAACATTTGTTCAATCAGGGTACGCCAGCGCACATTGCCACGCCCTTTCTCAGGCAGGGAATCGTCATATACCGCCCAACCGTTCGCCCCTTGCAGCACCGCGTTTCGGGTTGCCGCTTCCGCATGCTCCATCACCTGTTCAGTTGACTGCCCGCCGCGCCAGGCGCAGATCCCCATATGCACCATATCATCCCGGTCGAGCATTTTGCTCTGCGGCAGCGCATCCACCGCCTTCAGCAACTGGCTGGCGATGCTCTCCGACTCCTTAAGTGTGCGATGGGGTAACAACACCGCAAAGTCGCTGCGGTGATAGCGCGCCAGCAGCGCGCCGGGATAGCGCATAATAAAAGTCGACAGCAAGTTGATGAGCGTAAAGAGGTTCTCTTCCGCCACGCGGCGTCCCCAGGTATCGCGCAGGAGATCGAAATCCGGCAGACGAACCATCATGACGACCCCGTGCGTTCCCACTTTTTCCGGGTCGTCCAGCAGCGTGGCCAGTTGATTATCAAAGAACAGGCGGTTATTCAGACCGGTTTTGTTATCCTGCGCGGCATAGGAACGGATCAGCGTATCCATGCGGCTGCGCTGATCGCTGGCGAACTGAATTTCTGAAAGCAGCGTGTCCAGCGCGCTGCTGGTGCTGGACGGCCACTCATAGACCGACCCCCGCACCTGCGGGCCGCGTTCCCCGTTGAGTATTCGCACGGAGCGGTTTTCCAGCAGCTCCTGACCGGAGAGCTGACGGCGTAGCCAGCGAACCGCAAGAAAAATCAGCAGGACAATAAAGGCGACGGCAACGGTGAGTGGCGCGGTGGTCATCATCGAGCGGAAATAGCTGGCCATGGGATCGAGGTAGACCAGGCGTATCGTCATCCCCGGATTTTTAAGGGAATGGACATTCACTTCCCGATACTGGCTCACGACGCCCGCAGGCCGATAGCTCCCCTGACGCTGATGGCTTAATACCGGATGCTTTCCCTGCGTGATGTCGACCTGCACAATATCAACCGGTACCATCAATTCATCCAGCTCGCGGGAGAGTTCCGGTAGCGGAGTGGTAATCAGACGCGTATCAATAACTGACGCAACAGACTCAACCCGGTTGACCAGCTTGTCCTGAATGGCGTTATAAAAGCTCAGGGAGCAGCCAAGGAGCGTGACAAAAATGGTTAACCCCGTCAGCAACGTGATAAAAGCTGAGAACTTCGTCGTTAATCGCATCCTTGAGATTACTCCGTGGGTTGATGGGTAGCGAGTAAGCGCTAACTTGCATTTCAAATGCGCCATACTACCAAACCTGGTGTATCTGGCAATTTATTGCGTTAAATCGGCATAGCGTTTCATTGAGCGAGTATAGTCTTCAGAACGCATTTTCCAATCATCAGAATAGTGAGGATCCTGTATGCAGGCTTTGATCTTAGAACAGCAGGACGGCAATACCGTTGCCTCGGTGCAAGCCCTTGATGAGAGCCGTCTGCCCGAAGGCGACGTCACCGTCGACATCGACTGGTCCAGTCTGAATTACAAGGATGCCCTGGCCATCACCGGCAAAGGTAAAATCATCCGAAATTTCCCGATGGTGCCAGGGATTGATTTTGCAGGCCACGTTCATTCCAGCGAAGATCCGCGGTTTCATGCCGGCCAGCAGGTGCTGCTCACCGGTTGGGGCGTCGGCGAAAATCACTGGGGCGGGCTGGCAACGCAGGCGCGGGTGAAAGGCGAGTGGCTGGTGCCCATGCCTGCTGGGCTGGATGGCCGCAAAGCGATGATTATCGGTACCGCAGGCTTTACCGCCATGCTGTGTGTCATGGCCCTTGAAGATGCCGGTATCCGCCCTGAGTCAGGCGAGATAGTCGTGACCGGGGCCAGCGGTGGCGTTGGCAGCACGGCGGTGGCTTTACTGCACAAACTGGGGTATCAGGTCGTCGCGGTCTCAGGCCGTGAAAGCACCCATGACTACCTGCGTCAGCTTGGTGCCAGCCGCATTCTTGGCCGCGACGAATTTGCCGAAACCCGTCCGCTGGAAAAACAGATCTGGGCCGGGGCGGTGGATACCGTCGGAAATAACGTGCTGGCAAAAGTGCTGGCGCAGATGAACTACGGCGGCTGCGTGGCGGCCTGCGGTCTGGCGGGCGGTTTTGCGCTGCCAACCACCGTTATGCCCTTTATCCTGCGTAACGTGCGCCTGCAGGGTGTGGATTCCGTCATGACTCCGGCGGCCCGTCGTGCAGAAGCCTGGGAGCGTCTGGTACGCGACCTGCCTGAGTCCTTCTTCACGCAGAGTGCAACCGAAATCGCCCTCAGCCAGGCGCCGGAATATGCCGGTAAGATCATGGATAATCAGTTCCATGGCCGCGCGCTGGTGAAAATTGCCTAATCTTCAAATTTTCGTGACATATTCGCGCTAATCCTTCTCCTCCGTCATGCTTAGAAAAACGCATGACGGAGGATGCCATGAAAACCCGAAAACTGACGGAAGCCGACGTAACGTCCGAATCTGTCTTTATGTTACAGCGCCGCCAGATCCTGAAAATGCTTGGCATCAGTGCCACCGCGTTGTCGCTCACACCTGCGGCTCACGCTGATTTGCTCGACTGGTTTAAAGGCAACGATCGGCCAAAAGCCCCTTCCGGTGCCCCACTCACCTTTACGAAACCTGCCGAGTGGCAAAACAAACTGACGCTCACGCCAGAAGATAAAGTCACCGGTTATAACAACTTCTACGAATTCGGGCTTGATAAAGCCGATCCTGCGGCCAATGCAGGCAGCATGAAAACCGATCCGTGGACGTTGAAAATTGACGGCGAAGTGGCAAAACCCTTAACGCTGGATCACCACGATCTCACCACCCGTTTCCCGTTAGAGGAACGCATCTATCGTATGCGCTGCGTGGAAGCCTGGTCGATGGTGGTACCGTGGGTAGGTTTTCCGCTGCATAAGCTGCTGGCAATGGTTGAACCCACCAGCAATGCGAAATATGTCGCATTCCAGACGCGTTACGCCCCGGACGAGATGCCAGGCCAGAAGGACCGGTTCATCGGCGGTGGGCTTGCATATCCTTATGTAGAAGGATTACGCCTTGACGAAGCCATGCATCCTCTTACCCTTCTGACCGTCGGCGTTTACGGTAAAGCGCTCCCGCCGCAGAACGGCGCCCCCATCCGGCTAACGGTACCGTGGAAATATGGCTTCAAGGGCATTAAATCGATCGTCAGTATTAAGCTCACCCGCGAGCGTCCGCCCACAACATGGAATCTCGCCGCGCCGGACGAATACGGTTTCTTCGCCAACGTGAACCCGCATGTCGATCACCCACGCTGGTCGCAGGCGACGGAACGGTTTATCGGTTCCGGCGGGGCGCTGGATGTGAAGCGTCAGCCCACGCTGCTTTTTAACGGCTATGCGGATGAAGTGGCGTCGCTCTACCGTGGCCTCAATTTACGGGAGAACTTCTGAGTGCGTTTAACGGCAAAACAGGTAACCTGGCTGAAAGTGCTGCTGCATTTAGCCGGGTTGCTCCCGTTTATCTGGTTGTTCTGGGCCGCCAGCCAGGGGCTCTTTAGTGCCGATCCGGCTAAAGATATCCAGCACTTTACCGGTCGGATGGCTCTGAAATTTTTACTGGCGACCTTGCTGGTTTCGCCGCTGGCGCGCTACGCTAAACAGCCATTATTGATACGCACACGTCGGCTATTAGGGCTATGGTGTTTTGCCTGGGCCACGTTGCACCTGACCAGCTACGCGCTGCTGGAACTGGGGATTAACAACCTGGCACTGCTGGGCCGCGAACTGGTCACGCGTCCTTATCTGACGCTGGGCATTGTCAGTTGGCTGGTGTTACTGGCATTAGCGCTGACATCCACGCAATATGCGCAGCGAAAACTGGGTAAGCGCTGGCAGTTGCTGCACAACTTCGTCTATCTTGTCGCGATCCTCGCACCCATCCATTATCTGTGGTCCGTGAAGATCCTCTCGCCTCAGCCCATCCTCTACGCGCTGCTGGCTTTGGCGCTTTTAGCATGGCGTTACAAGAAGTTCCGCCAGTGGTTGCGATAGTTCGCGAAACTGTGCGTTTTCCCGCAGATTACTTATCAACCGCCATTCTTTTTCGGATAGCGGTTGATAATCTTCCCTGATAAGACCAGTATTTAGCTGCCAAATGCTACGAAATCGTTATAATGTGCGACTTTGGTTTTCCTGAATGCATTTTAGGAAAGTCATCAGGTGACTTTCGCGTTTCAAAGGTATATTTTGGTTTTTACCCGAGATTCGCAGGAGATAGCGACACAATGGCAGAAAAATTCCGAATCTTAGTTTTAAACGGACCGAACCTGAACATGCTCGGCACCCGTGAGCCAGAGAAGTACGGCACGCTGACATTAAGTGAAATTGTTAACCGTTTGGGCACGGAAGCAACGTCACTGAATGTGGATTTGGATCATTTTCAGTCAAACGCGGAGTACGCACTCATCGACCGTATTCATCAGGCTAAAGACACTGTGGACTATATCCTGATCAATCCGGCCGCGTTTACGCACACCAGTGTTGCTATCCGCGACGCACTGTTGGCGGTGAGTATCCCGTTTATCGAGATCCACCTCAGCAACGTGCACGCCCGAGAGCCGTTCCGCCACCATTCGTATCTGTCGGATATCGCCGCTGGCGTTATCTGCGGACTGGGCGCAGACGGTTATTCATACGCTTTACAGACAGCGGTAAAACGCCTGTCACAATCACACTAAACAAGAGTACGGAACCCACTCATGGATATTCGTAAGATTAAAAAACTGATCGAGCTGGTTGAAGAATCAGGCATCTCCGAACTGGAAATTTCTGAAGGCGAAGAGTCTGTACGCATCAGCCGTGCAGCCCCAGCCGCTAGCTTCCCGGTAATGCAGCAAGCTTATGCTGCGCCAGTGCAGCAGCCTGCGCTCTCTGCAGCCGTTGCACCAGCCGCAACTGAAGCCGCACCTGCCGCTGCAGCAGAAATCAGTGGTCACATCGTACGTTCCCCAATGGTTGGTACTTTCTACCGCACCCCGAGCCCGGACGCGAAGGCGTTCATCGAAGTGGGTCAGAAAGTCAACGTAGGCGATACCCTGTGTATCGTTGAAGCCATGAAAATGATGAACCAGATCGAAGCAGACAAATCAGGTACTGTGAAGGCGATTCTGGTCGAAAGTGGTCAGCCGGTAGAATTTGACGAGCCGCTGGTCGTCATCGAGTAACGAGGCGAACATGCTGGATAAAATTGTTATCGCCAACCGCGGCGAGATCGCACTGCGTATTCTTCGTGCCTGTAAAGAACTGGGCATCAAGACTGTCGCTGTGCACTCAAGCGCGGACCGCGATTTAAAACACGTATTGCTGGCGGATGAGACGGTCTGTATTGGCCCGGCTCCGTCCGTAAAAAGCTATCTGAACATCCCGGCAATCATCAGCGCCGCTGAAATCACTGGCGCGGTGGCAATTCACCCGGGTTATGGCTTCCTCTCCGAGAACGCCAACTTTGCTGAGCAGGTTGAACGCTCTGGCTTTATCTTCATCGGCCCGAAAGCTGACACCATCCGCCTGATGGGTGACAAAGTGTCTGCAATCACCGCGATGAAAAAAGCCGGTGTTCCAACCGTTCCAGGTTCTGACGGCCCGCTGACTGACGACATGGATGCAAACCGTGCACATGCTAAACGCATTGGCTACCCGGTGATCATCAAGGCGTCCGGCGGCGGCGGCGGTCGCGGTATGCGCGTAGTGCGCAGCGACGCTGAACTGGCACAGTCCATCTCCATGACCAAAGCGGAAGCGAAAGCAGCTTTCAGCAATGACATGGTGTATATGGAAAAATACCTGGAAAACCCACGCCACATCGAAATTCAGGTGCTGGCTGACGGTCAGGGTAACGCTATCTATCTGGCAGAACGTGACTGCTCCATGCAGCGTCGTCACCAGAAAGTGGTCGAAGAAGCACCAGCACCGGGCATTACCCCGGAACTGCGTCGCTACATCGGCGAGCGTTGTGCCAAAGCGTGTGTCGACATTGGCTATCGCGGGGCGGGTACCTTCGAATTCCTGTTCGAAAACGGTGAGTTCTACTTCATTGAGATGAACACCCGTATTCAGGTAGAACACCCGGTTACCGAAATGATCACCGGCGTTGACCTGATCAAAGAGCAGCTGCGTATCGCTGCCGGCCAGCCTCTGTCCATCAAACAGGAAGAAGTAGTGGTCAAAGGCCATGCGGTCGAGTGCCGTATCAACGCCGAAGACCCAAATACCTTCCTGCCAAGCCCGGGTAAAATCACGCGTTTCCACGCGCCGGGTGGCTTTGGCGTGCGTTGGGAGTCTCATATCTACGCCGGTTACACCGTACCGCCGTACTATGACTCAATGATCGGTAAGCTTATCTGCTACGGCGAAAACCGTGACGTGGCGATTGCCCGCATGAAGAACGCCCTGCAGGAGCTAATCATCGACGGTATCAAAACCAACGTTGATCTGCAGATGCGCATCATGAGCGACGAGCACTTCCAGAATGGTGGGACGAACATCCACTATCTGGAGAAAAAACTCGGTCTCAACGAGAAGTAAGAAAGCATCTATGCTAAAAGGCCGGTTTAACCGGCCTTTTTTATTTCTGGGGATCGTCAAGGCCCATCATGTACAATCCCCGCTTTCTTCATCCACAAGGGACAAAAAATGGACAAACGTTTTGTTCAGGCCCATAAAGAAGCGCGCTGGGCGCTGTGGCTGACCCTTCTCTATCTTGCCGCATGGTTAGTAACCGCTTACTTACCTGATTCTGCAATTGGCATCACCGGCCTGCCTCACTGGTTTGAAATGGCCTGTCTGCTGGTACCGCTGATTTTTATCCTGCTGTGCTGGGCAATGGTGAAATTCATTTATCGCGATATCCCGCTGGAGGACGACGATGCAGCTTGAAGTCATTCTGCCGCTTATCGCGTATTTGTTGGTCGTGTTTGGCGTGTCCGTGTATGCCATGCGCAAAAGGGCAACCGGCACCTTCCTGAACGAATATTTCCTCGGCAGCCGTTCAATGGGCGGCATTGTGTTAGCGATGACGCTCACCGCCACCTATATCAGCGCCAGCTCATTTATTGGCGGTCCCGGGGCAGCCTATAAATATGGGTTAGGCTGGGTGCTGCTGGCGATGATCCAGCTCCCGGCTATCTGGCTTTCGCTGGGTATACTCGGCAAGAAGTTCGCTATTCTGGCGCGTCGCTATAATGCCGTGACGCTGAACGACATGCTGTTTGCCCGCTACCGCAGCCGTTTACTGGTATGGCTGGCAAGTCTAAGCCTGCTGGTCGCCTTTGTGGGTGCGATGACGGTGCAGTTTATTGGCGGTGCACGTCTGCTTGAAACCGCAGCAGGGATCCCTTACGAGACTGGCCTGCTTATCTTTGGGATCAGTATCGCGCTTTATACGGCGTTTGGTGGATTTCGCGCCAGCGTACTGAACGACACCCTGCAGGGCATGGTGATGCTCATCGGAACCATTGTGCTGCTGGTGGGGATTGTCCATGCGGCAGGCGGCCTGAGCCATGCTGTTGAAACCCTTGAAGCGATTGACCCGAAACTGGTCACTCCAGAGGGCGCAGATGACATTCTATCACCCACCTTTATGACCTCCTTCTGGGTGCTGGTCTGCTTCGGCGTCATTGGACTGCCGCATACCGCTGTACGGTGTATCTCCTATAAGGACAGTAAAGCGGTTCATCGCGGCATTATTATCGGGACCATTGTGGTGGCGATACTGATGCTGGGAATGCATCTGGCGGGTGCATTAGGTCGTGCGGTGATCCCAGATCTTACCGTGCCCGACCTGGTGATCCCTACCCTGATGGTTAAAGTCCTGCCACCCTTTGCTGCCGGGATTTTCCTTGCCGCACCGATGGCCGCCATTATGTCGACGATCAACGCTCAGTTGCTGCAAAGTTCCGCTACGATTATCAAAGATCTCTATCTGAATTTGCGTCCCGAGCAGTTGAAAAACGAACGACGCTTAAAGCGGATGTCTGCGGTGATTACGCTGTTATTAGGGGCGCTGCTGCTGCTGGCCGCCTGGCGTCCACCGGAGATGATCATCTGGCTGAACCTGCTTGCGTTTGGCGGCCTTGAAGCTGTTTTCCTGTGGCCGCTGGTGCTTGGCCTGTACTGGGAACGCGCGAATGCTGCGGGCGCGCTAAGCGGCATGATTGTTGGCGGTGTCGTGTACGCCGTGCTCGCCACCTTTAAGATCCAGTACCTGGGCTTCCATCCAATTGTGCCTTCGTTACTGTTAAGTTTACTGGCGTTTGTGGTGGGGAACCGTTTCGGTCAACCCGTCCCACAACCCGCTATGATGTCTACTGATAAATAAAGAGTTTTGCCATGCCGTGGATCCAACTAAAACTGAACACAACCGGCGCTCACGCCGAAGAGCTGAGCGATGCGCTGATGGAGGCCGGCTCGGTCTCTATCACCTTCCAGGACACGCATGACACGCCGGTCTTTGAGCCGCTGCCGGGCGAAACGCGCCTGTGGGGCGATACCGACGTGATTGGCCTGTTTGATGCCGAAACCGACATGAAAGAAGTGGTCGCGATTCTGGAACATCATCCTCTGCTGGGCGCGGGTTTTGCGCACAAAATCGAACAACTGGAAGACAAAGACTGGGAACGCGAGTGGATGGATAACTTCCACCCCATGCAGTTTGGCAAGCGTCTGTGGATCTGCCCAAGCTGGCGCGAGGTTCCCGATGAAAACGCGGTCAACGTGATGCTCGATCCGGGTCTGGCATTCGGTACCGGCACCCACCCGACCACCTCATTGTGCCTGCAGTGGCTGGATGGCCTGGATCTGGAAGGGAAAACCGTGATCGACTTCGGCTGTGGATCCGGGATCCTCGCCATTGCCGCACTGAAGCTGGGCGCCGCAAAAGCCATCGGGATCGATATCGATCCGCAGGCTATTCAGGCCAGTCGTGATAACGCCGAGCGTAACGGCGTTTCCGATCGCCTTGAGCTGTATCTGCCGGACGCGCAGCCAGATGCCATGAAAGCCGATGTGGTGGTCGCTAACATCCTGGCGGGCCCATTACGCGAGCTTGCACCGTTAATCAGCGTGCTGCCCGTTGAGGGCGGTCTGCTGGGGCTGTCCGGGATCCTGGCAAGCCAGGCTGACAGCGTTTGCGAAGCCTACGCCGATCTCTTCACCCTCGATCCGGTGGTGGAAAAAGAAGAGTGGTGCCGCATCACGGGCCGTAAAAAATAAGAACATTTTTCGTACTGAGATGATGTTCTAAAATGCGACGCAGATCGCATAGAAGCGGGAGAATCTGCTGCTAAAAACAGCAGAATATCCCGCTCAACGGATTCATTTTTTGAGAAATGATGAGAAGTTACGGGAAATTGTAAGCGGTCATAAAATCGCCGTTAATACATAACATAATGATTTAAATAAAAAATAATTTTTATCATTGTGACTGGGTGGCGATTCCTTGATCTACAACAGTGGATTGTTCAAAGTTTGGCCTTTCATCTCGTGCAAAAAATGCGTAATATACGCCGCCTTGCAGTCACAGTATGGTCATTTCTTAACTCATGCGCATCGGACACCACCAGCTCAGAAATCGCCTGATCGCAGCCCCAATGGCAGGTATTACCGACCGGCCGTTCAGGACGCTGTGTTATGAGATGGGAGCCGGTTTAACCGTTTCCGAGATGATGTCGTCTAACCCGCAGGTCTGGGAAAGCGATAAATCCCGCCTTCGGATGGTGCACATTGATGAACCAGGTATTCGCACCGTGCAAATCGCCGGAAGTGTGCCTGAAGAGATGGCAGATGCCGCGCGGATTAACGTGGAAAGTGGCGCCCAGATTATTGATATCAACATGGGTTGCCCGGCCAAAAAAGTGAATCGCAAGCTTGCAGGTTCAGCCCTTCTGCAATACCCCGACCAGGTGAAGTCAATCCTGACGGCGGTTGTCAGCGCAGTGGACGTTCCTGTTACGTTGAAGATTCGCACGGGTTGGTCGCCGGAACACCGTAACTGTGTAGAGATTGCCCAACTGGCCGAAGACTGTGGCATTCAGGCCCTGACCATTCATGGACGCACTCGCGCCTGTTTGTTCAACGGTGAAGCTGAATACGACAGCATTCGGGCAGTTAAGCAGAAAGTTTCCATTCCGATTATCGCGAATGGCGACATTACTGACCCGCTTAAAGCCAGAGCTGTGCTCGACTATACGGGAGCTGATGCTCTGATGATAGGACGTGCAGCTCAGGGAAGACCCTGGATCTTTCGGGAAATCCAGCATTATCTGGACACTGGGGAGCTGCTTGCCCCGCTGCCTCTGGCAGAGGTTAAGCGCTTGCTTTGTTCGCATGTTCGGGAACTGCATGACCACTACGGCCAGGCAAAAGGGTACCGAATTGCGCGTAAACACGTCTCCTGGTATCTCCAGGAGCACGCTCCAAATGACCAGTTTCGGCGCACATTCAACGCCATAGAGGATGCCAGCGAACAGCTGGAGGCGTTGGAGGCATACTTCGAAAATCTTGCGTAATGAAATAAAGAGCTGACAGAACTATGTTCGAACAACGCGTAAATTCTGACGTACTGACCGTTTCTACCGTTAACTCTCAGGATCAGGTAACTCAAAAACCCCTGCGTGACTCGGTTAAACAGGCACTGAAGAACTATTTTGCTCAACTGAATGGTCAGGATGTTAATGACCTGTATGAGCTGGTACTGGCTGAAGTTGAACAGCCACTGTTGGACATGGTGATGCAATACACCCGCGGTAACCAAACCCGCGCTGCGCTGATGATGGGTATCAACCGTGGTACTCTGCGTAAGAAACTGAAAAAATACGGCATGAACTAATTTCGGTTAGCGAAATGCTTGTTTAAAAAGGCGCTACCTGGCATGGGGATGCGCCTTTTTTATTGCTCCACATTTGCCACCGTCAACGCTTTGTAAACCTTCGCTTTCCCTACTTTTCAACCGCCGCTTTTCGTGTATATTTCCACCACCTTACTGGCTCTCTTCTTCCGGAATGTCATAATGATTCGTAAATACTGGTGGCTGGTTGTCTTTGCTATCTCAGTTTTTCTCTTTGATGCGCTGCTGATGCAATGGATTGAACTGATGAGCACCGAAACCGATAAGTGTCGCAATATGGATTCCGTGAACCCGCTTAAACTCGTCAATTGTTCAGAGCTGGACTGAGCCGCCAACGTCGTCAAAAACCCCGAAATCACTTAATAAAAACGGGGATTTAAATCCCTTTGAGTCATTACCTTACGATGATAATGTCTCGCCCTTCACCACCGCCCTTGCGTAACCTCACACTCGAGTTGAACCGATCATGCTGGTTAGCCAATACAACCATATCCTTGTCGTCCTCTCCTTTGTTGTCGCTATCCTTGCTGCCTATACCGCGCTGAATATGGCCGCGCGTGTGGCGGGAAGTCAGGGCGTGGCAGCGCGCATCTGGCTGGCCGGTGGCGGTGTTGCAATGGGTATTGGCGTATGGGCGATGCATTTTATCGGCATGCTGGCGATGGATCTCTCCATGAGCATGAGCTACAACGCCACCCTGACGGGGTTATCGATGGTTATCGCCGTGGGTTCATCCTTGTTTGCGCTGTGGCTTGTCAGCTGCGAGCAGCTGCGTTTGCGCCGTCTGCTGCCCGGTGCACTAGTCATGGGAACCGGTATTGTGGCCATGCATTACACCGGCATGGCGGCCCTGGAGGTTACGCCCGGTATTATCTGGGATAAAACATGGGTGGCGATATCAGTCGCTATTGCGCTTGCTGCGTCGCTCGCGGCACTGTGGCTGACGTTCCGCCTGCGTCATGAGGCCGCTCAGGTCGCGCTGATGCGCATGGGTGCCGCAATCACGATGGGAATTGCGATTGCCGGAATGCATTATGCGGGGATGAAAGCCGCACAGTTTCCAGTGTCGACCATGGCTCACCATGAGGGGATTAACGGCAGCTGGCTGGCCGTGCTGGTGAGCGTTGTCGCTCTCGCCATCCTTGGTATCACCCTGCTGGTGTCGATGCTGGATGCGCGCCTGCAGGCACGCACCTCTCTCCTCGCCTCGTCTCTGGCGGAAGCAAACCGGGAGCTGGCCCAGCTGGCGCTACAGGATACGCTGACGCGCCTGCCCAATCGTATCCTGCTGGAAGATCGACTCGATCAGGCCATCAACAAAGCAGATCGTGAAGGCACGCATTTCGCATTGATGTTTATGGATCTCGACGGCTTTAAAACCGTCAATGACGCCTACGGGCATGATGTCGGCGATAAACTGCTGGTTGCCGTTACGCAACGCCTGCTGCTCCCTCTGAAAGGCCAGTTCACCCTTGCACGTATTGGCGGTGATGAATTTGTTCTGCTGGCAGAAGTTGGGGGGCCGGACGATGCAGCCTCCCTTGCCAATGCCCTGGTGCGCGCTATCGATAGTCCATTCAATGTGGATCCGTATGAACTGGTGGTGACCCTCAGTATTGGCATTGCGCTTTATCCTCACGATGGCAAAACCGATCGCGAGCTGATGTTTAACGCCGATGCGGCGATGTACCACACCAAGCATATGGGCCGTAACGGTTATCACTTTTTCCAGCCCTCCATGAACACGCTGGCGCAAACCCATTTGCAGCTGATGAACGATCTGTGGCTGGCCATCGATCGTAATGAGCTACAGTTGCATTATCAGCCCAAATTCCACGCGCCGGCAGGCCCCGTACTCGGGTTTGAGGCACTCCTGCGCTGGCAACACCCGAAGCTGGGATTGCTGACGCCAGACCTGTTCCTGCCGCTGGCAGAAAAAACGGGACAGATCATTCCCATTGGCAACTGGGTTATCAACGAAGCCTGCCGCCAGTTGCGGGAATGGCACCTTAAAGGGCATCAAAACTGGTCAATGGCGGTGAACCTGTCGACACTTCAGTTTGAACAACCTTCTCTGGTGAGTACGGTGCTTGATTGTCTGACACGTCATCAGGTACCGCCAGAAATGCTGATCCTTGAAGTGACGGAAACCACTGCGATGAGTAACCCGGATGAGAGCGTGCGGGTGCTGACAGAGCTGACGAATGCAGGCGTAAAAGCCTCTATTGATGACTTTGGTACCGGCTACTCGAGCCTGCTGTATCTTAAACGCTTACCCGCCTGTGAATTGAAAATCGACAGGGCGTTTGTAAAAGAGCTCAGTGGAGAAAGCGAAGATGCGACCATTGTCTCCGCGATTGTCGCCCTGGCGAAAACGCTGAATCTGAAAGTGGTGGCTGAAGGGGTGGAAACCGAAGCACAGCAAGCCTTTTTGACGGAACTGGGCTGTAATACCCTTCAGGGCTATTTGTTAGGGAAACCTGTCAGCGCGCAGACCATTGAAGCGCTTTGCGAGCAGGGAGAGATCTTGCCCGACACCGAGTCGTAAGCCTCCTCACGTGGCGACACGCGCATCACCGGGAGTGTCGCCAGAATGTTATCGACCAGAGCAGGTGCCTGTTGATAGAGGTTGAAGCTGTCGTTATTCATTAACCAGTTTTTAATTATTCCGCTAAAAAATCCGTGGAACACTATCAGCGTTAAATCCACATTGACCTGCGAAGAAATGATGTTTCGTGAAATACAGCGCTCCAGTGTCGCACGTAGAAAATCATTGTTGAAACCAATACGTTTCCTGATTTCATACTCGGAAACCATATCACTGGTAAATTCACACTTATGATACAAAATCTGTAACAGCGCACACTGGCGAGGCTCATGCGCAATATATTGCAACGCAGTGATAAATTGCTCACGAAGCATTAACAAGGGATCATCTTTTTCGGAAAGAGAAAGTCTGTCACGAATGAGATCGCGAAGCGGCAATTGCTGTTCCCAGATAGCATTAAATATCTCTGTTTTACTGGTGAAATGCCAGTAGACGGCCCCACGCGTCACCTTTGCCGCATCGGCGATATCTGTCAGCGTTGTGTTGGTTACGCCACGTGTCGCAAACTGCCCGATAGCCGCTTCAATCAGCTGTTGACGGGTTTGTTGAGCCTCTGCTTTCTTTTTACGCGCCATGGACGACTACTCGTTACTCACAAGAATTAAGCTGTTTGGGAGGGTTTTGTAATCGGAAGTATTCATGAAAGACAAGGTGAATTCTGCACAAAAAAAGTCAATTCGCTTTATTTATAATTGAGGCAAATACATGCCAATAATGAAATTCACAAAACAGATGAATGCCCTCTATGAAACATCACTCTCCTGATTACTTTTGTTAAAGTATATTGCTGTAAACGCAAAGCCTTCTTCTGATTTTCTTTCCTGCCGCATTTATCCGCACTTATAAATTAAAAAACATTAAATACCCTCATTATTATACGCAGCTACATTTTTTGTTTTTGTCCCCTGCCCTGTCACCGATCCACGGAAATATCGGTTAATGGGTATTTAAAGGAACAGTAATGACGAATCATTTCAGACGCTTGCCCTTAACCGGTTTTATTGTCTGCGCCGCACTGCTTGCCGGATGCGATGGGCAGGAAAATCAGCAACATCAACCGCAGCCGCCTCAGGTGAGTGTACACATTGTCAAAAGTGCCCCCCTCACTGTGACAACAGAGCTGCCGGGCAGAACAGATGCGTTTCGCGTTGCGGAAGTGCGTCCTCAGGTTAGCGGCATTATCCTGCGTCGCAATTTCACCGAAGGCAGCGATGTCAAAGCTGGTCAGTCACTTTATCAGATCGATCCCGCCAGCTATCAGGCGGCGTATGACAGCGCAAAAGGAGAGCTGGCGAAAGCCCAGGCGGCAGCCAATATTGCGCACCTTACGGTGAAACGTTATCTCCCGCTGGTGGGCACACAGTATGTCAGTAAGCAGGAGTACGACCAGGCCGTTGCGACGGCTCAGCAGGCGGATGCCAGCGTCGTTGCTGCAAAAGCAGGAGTTGAAAGCGCACGCATCAACCTTGCCTATACCAAAGTCACCTCTCCCGTCGATGGTCGCATTGGTAAATCCAGCGTGACCGAGGGAGCTCTCGTCACCAACGGCCAGGCAAACGCCCTGGCAACGGTACAGCAACTGGATCCGATGTATGTCGATGTCACCCAGTCCAGCAATGATTTTATGCGTCTGAAGCAGACAAGCCTGCAAAAAGGGGAGACCACCAGCACCGTCGAGCTGTTGATGGAGAATGGTCAGCCCTATCCGCTAAAAGGCACGCTGCAGTTTTCTGATGTGACGGTTGATGAAAGCACTGGCTCCATCACTCTGCGGGCGATTTTCCCGAATCCGCAACACCTGCTGTTACCGGGAATGTTTGTACGCGCCCGCATTAATGAGGGTACGCAGCCGAATGCGATTCTGATCCCACAGCAAGGCGTCACCCGCACGCCGCGTGGGGATGCAACCGTCCTGATTGTTAACGACAAAAACCAGGTTGAGTCACGCACCGTCGTTGCCTCTCAGGCCATTGGCGATCGCTGGCTGGTCACAGAGGGGCTGAAAAACGGTGACCGCGTGATTGTCAGTGGGTTACAAAAAGCCAAACCTGGGGCTACCGTCGTCGCCACACCCGATACCTCTACGACTCCAGCCGGTTAAGGAACGACGTCATGGCTAATTTCTTTATCCAGAGGCCGGTTTTCGCCTGGGTACTCGCCATCATTTTGATGATTGCAGGTGGGCTGGCGATCCTCAAACTGCCTGTAGCGCAGTATCCGACTATCGCCCCGCCCGCGGTTGCCATAACCGCAACCTACCCTGGCGCAGATGCGCAGACGGTGCAGGATACCGTGACGCAGGTTATCGAACAGAATATGAACGGCATCGATAACCTGATGTATATGTCATCCACCAGCGATTCTGCAGGTAATGTCACCATCACCCTGACCTTTGAGTCTGGTACAGATCCGGATATCGCCCAGGTTCAGGTTCAGAATAAACTTCAGCTCGCCATGCCGCTGCTGCCGCAGGAAGTGCAGCAACAAGGGATCGGCGTTGAGAAGTCCAGCAGCAGCTTCCTGCTGGTGGCTGGCTTTGTTTCAGACAATAAAAGCCTCTCGCAGGATGACATTTCCGACTACGTCGCCTCGAATGTGAAAGATGCCATTAGTCGAACCACTGGGGTGGGTGATGTTCAGCTGTTTGGTGCCCAGTATGCAATGCGCATCTGGCTCGACAGTAACGCGATGAATAAATACCAGCTGACGCCGCTGGACATTATTAATCAACTGAAAACCCAGAATGACCAGATAGCGGCAGGCCAGCTAGGCGGAACGCCGTCCGTGCCGGGCCAGCAATTGAACGCCTCGATCATTGCGCAAACCCGCCTGAAATCACCGGAAGAGTTTGGCCGCGTGACGCTGAAGGTGAACCAGGACGGCTCGATGGTGCACCTGAAGGATGTCGCACGCATTGAACTGGGCGGTGAAAACTACAATATGGTGACCAAAATCAACGGGCAGGCCGCAACCGGCCTGGGGATTAAGCTGGCGACCGGTGCAAATGCGCTGGATACGGCGGCGGCCATTAAGAGTAAGCTGGCGCAACTGCAGCAATTCTTCCCACAGGGTCTGAAGGTGGTTTATCCGTACGACACCACGCCGTTTGTGAAGATCTCTATTCACGAAGTGGTGAAAACCCTGTTTGAAGCGATCATCCTCGTCTTCCTGGTGATGTATCTGTTCCTGCAAAATCTGCGCGCGACGCTTATCCCCACTATCGCGGTGCCGGTTGTTTTGCTGGGTACCTTCGCGGTGCTGGCGGCGTTCGGGTTCTCCATCAATACCCTGACGATGTTCGGGATGGTGCTGGCAATAGGCTTGCTGGTTGATGATGCCATCGTGGTCGTTGAGAACGTCGAACGCGTGATGGTAGAAGACAAACTGCCGCCGAAAGAGGCGACGCAGAAGTCGATGGAACAGATTCAGGGCGCACTGGTGGGTATAGCCATGGTGCTGTCGGCGGTCTTTATCCCGATGGCATTTTTCGGTGGCTCGACCGGGGCCATCTATCGCCAGTTTTCACTGACCATCGTTTCGGCAATGGCGCTCTCCGTGTTGGTCGCCCTGATCCTGACCCCCGCGCTGTGCGCAACCCTGCTTAAACCGGTATCCGGCGATCACCACGAAAAGAAAGGCGGTTTCTTTGGCTGGTTTAATGCGCTTTTTGACCGCAGCGTGGAGCACTACAGCAACAGCGTGAGCGGCATTTTACGCAAGACCGGACGCTACCTGGTGGTGTACATCATCATTGTGGGTGGTATGGCGGTGCTATTCCTGCGCTTGCCCACCTCCTTCCTGCCCGAAGAGGACCAGGGGGTATTTATGACGATGGTGCAACTTCCGGCCGGTGCGACCCAGACGCGTACACAGCAGGTCCTCGATCAGGTCCAGAACTATTATCTGAAAAACGAGAAGGCCAATGTTGAATCTGTCTTTACCGTTAATGGCTTTAGTTTTAGCGGCCAGGGCCAGAACGCCGGTATTGCCTTTATCAGCCTGAAGCCCTGGGAAGCACGACCGGGAGCGGAAAATAGCGTTGAGGCGATTGTTGGCCGCGCGACAAAAGCCTTCAGTCAGATTAAAGATGGGCTCGTATTTCCGTTTAACCTGCCTGCGATTATCGAACTGGGAACCGCAACGGGCTTCGACTTCGAACTGATTGATCAGGCAAACCTGGGGCATACCTCGCTGACGCAGGCGCGGAATGAGCTTCTCGGAATGGTGAAAGCGCACCCTGACATGCTGGTGCGCGTGCGGCCAAATGGTCTGGAAGATACCCCGCAGTTTAAACTGGATGTCGACCAGGAGAAGGCTCAGGCGCTGGGCATCAGTCTTTCTGATGTCAACCAGACCATCTCAACGGCCCTGGGTGGAACTTATGTAAATGACTTTATCGATCATGGACGCGTGAAAAAGGTCTATGTCCAGGCTGATGCGCACTTCCGTATGCTGCCTGGTGACATCAGCAACCTGTATGTACGCAGCGCAAATGGTGAGATGGTACCTTTCTCCGCCTTTAGCACCTCGCACTGGGTGTACGGTTCACCTCGCCTGGAGCGCTATAACGGAATGCCATCCATGGAGATCATCGGTGAGTCCGCACCCGGTAAAAGTACCGGTGAGGCCATGGCGCTGATGGAAAGTCTTGCTGCAAAACTGCCTTCCGGCATCGGGTATGACTGGACAGGAATGTCTTATCAGGAGCGACTTTCCGGAAATCAGGCGCCTGCGTTGTACGCTATTTCACTGATAGTGGTGTTCCTGTGTCTGGCTGCTCTTTACGAAAGCTGGTCCATTCCCTTCTCAGTGATGCTGGTGGTTCCGCTGGGAGTCATAGGGGCGCTGGTTGCAGCAGCGTTACGTGGCTTGAACAATGACGTCTATTTCCAGGTGGGTTTGCTGACAACGATTGGTTTGTCGGCTAAAAACGCCATTCTGATCGTTGAGTTTGCCAAAGATCTGATGGAAAAAGAGGGTAAAGGCATCATTGAAGCCACGCTGGAAGCATCGAGAATGCGCCTTCGACCGATCCTGATGACCTCGCTCGCCTTTATTCTTGGCGTCATGCCGCTGGTGATCAGCCATGGCGCCGGGAGCGGTGCGCAAAACGCGGTCGGGACAGGGGTCATGGGGGGCATGCTTTCCGCAACGCTTCTGGCTATCTTCTTCGTGCCCGTTTTCTTTGTGGTCGTCCGGCGACGCTTTACGCGCCATAAAGAGTAATGAATACCTGAAAGGCACCTCTGGTGCCTTTTTTATTTTAAGATAAACAGTGTATTAAGATCGCAGTGTTAAAAAGAGTCAGTTTGCATTAAGTAAGAACGCCACGTTGTTACTCCATAATTTCTCCATTAATTCGTTCTGACGAAACGCTTTTCTCCACGATGTTTACAAACAACATAATTTGAGATTATTCCTCGTGTAACGTGGGCTTATCCCGGTGGTAAAATAACCTCCAGTTCGTTAATAGCCCTCCTGGCTTTGTAGCGGACGCGAAATAATACTGAGGTAACATCATGAAAAGATTCATTTCCGTTGCACTACTCGCTGCGCTGCTGGCTGGATGCGCGCACGACTCCCCATGTGTACCGGTATACGACGATCAGGGCCGACTGGTTCATACCAATACCTGTATGAAAGGTACCACTCAGGATAACTGGGAAACAGCAGGTGCTATCGCTGGTGGTGCTGCCGCGGTGGCGGGGTTGACGCTGGGTATTGTTGCCCTGACCCGATAACATCTGTTCAGAAAGCGCGGCTCTGGCCGCGCTTTTGCTTTGAATGAGTGCAGTAATATCAAATCAGTAAAAAAAAGACCCGTATTTATTCACACCATTAATTTTAGCCAGAAGCCTGTCACCTCTTTTTCACTTCCCCTTTTAATTTTGTATTCAGTTTTAATGATTTTCACCCATTCATCTTATTGAATACCCGGCCAATATTCACTCCGGAAACTATCTCTTCTTTTTCTCTGACCCTCCTTAAAAGTTTTGCTCCGATTTGTGGCACAGGTTGTAATTTCGCACCGTTTCGGGGCGCTCCTTTTATTTAAGCCTGTCTACACTCAGCATTAAGCGTTCACTTATCGCTTATTTCATCGAGCGCGAAACCTGGCATTACGTTTGCTATATAAACGTCGGCCAACGCCACAGATGGGTAAAAGTGTTTAAAACACCTAAATAACGATAAATTTAGCCACACAGGATGCATTATGAAAAAGACGATGATAGCCAGCCTGGCCGCTGCGGGTATGTTGTTTGCTGTTGCGGGTCAGGCCCATGCGGGCACAACGCTGGATGCCGTGAAAAAGAAAGGTTTTGTTCAGTGCGGTATCAGCGACGGTTTGCCTGGCTTCTCTTATGCCGATGCTAACGGCAAATTTACCGGTATCGATGTTGACGTCTGCCGGGGCGTCGCCGCTGCCGTTTTCGGTGATGACAGCAAAGTAAAATATACCCCGCTGACGGCCAAAGAACGTTTCACCGCGCTGCAGTCCGGCGAAGTGGACATGCTCTCCCGTAATACCACCTGGACCTCCTCCCGTGATGCAGGCATGGGGATGTCATTCACCGGTGTCACCTATTATGACGGCATCGGTTTCCTGACCCACAATAAAGCGGGTCTGAAAAGCGCCAAAGAGCTGGACGGTGCAACCGTATGTATTCAGGCCGGTACCGATACCGAGCTTAACGTCGCCGATTATTTCAAAGCGAATAATATGAAGTACACCCCGGTGACATTCGATCGCTCTGATGAATCAGCCAAAGCGCTGGAATCTGGCCGTTGCGATACGCTGGCGTCTGACCAGTCACAGCTCTACGCGCTGCGTATTAAGCTGAGTAACCCGGCAGAGTGGATCGTCCTGCCTGAAGTCATCTCTAAAGAGCCCCTTGGTCCCGTCGTTCGCCGTGGCGACGAAGACTGGTTCTCTATCGTTCGCTGGACCCTGTTCGCCATGTTAAATGCAGAAGAGATGGGTATCAGCTCGAAAAACGTCGATGAGAAAGCTGCCAAACCGTCTACCCCGGATATGGCACACCTGCTGGGCACAGAAGGCGATTTTGGCAAGGATCTGAAGCTGGATAACAAGTGGGCGTACCACATCATTAAACAGGTGGGCAACTACGCTGAGATCTTTGAGCGCAACGTGGGATCGGAAAGCCCGCTGAAGATCAAACGCGGCCAGAACAATCTCTGGAATAACGGCGGTATTCAGTACGCACCGCCAGTACGTTAAGTCTTTGCTGTAACGGGCACTGTGAACGCAGTGCCCACTCCAGAGTCATGGTTACCGAGGTTTCTTTATGTTCCATCGCCGCTCCCCCGTAAAAGGATCGTTATCCTTTTCTCATCCCGCGGTCCGCGCCTGGCTATTCCAGATTATTGCCATTCTTGCGGTTGTTCTTATCGCCATTTATTTAATTCATAACACGGTTACCAACCTGAATAATCGTGGTATTACCTCCGGATTTGCTTTTCTGGATCGCAGTGCGGGTTTTGGCATTGTTCAGCATCTTATTGACTATCAGGAAGGCGATACCTACGGCCGCGTGTTCCTCGTCGGTTTACTCAATACACTGCTGGTCTCCGCGCTGTGTATTGTTTTCGCCTCCATACTGGGCTTTTTTATTGGCCTCGCTCGCCTGTCAGATAACTGGCTGCTGCGAAAGCTGTCCACCATTTACATTGAGACGTTCCGTAATATCCCGCCGCTGCTGCAGATTTTTTTCTGGTATTTCGCCGTGCTGCGTAACCTTCCGGGGCCACGTCAGGCTGTCGATGCCTTCGATCTGTTTTTTCTGAGCAACCGTGGGCTTTATATTCCTTCTCCTGAACTCGCAGAAGGGATATATGCTTTTATCGCCGCGATTATCATCGCACTCGCCCTCTCTGCCGGGCTATTTCGCTATAACCGCAAACATCAGATCAAAACCGGGCAGCTTCGCAAGACATGGCCAATTGCGGCGCTTTTGATTATCGGTCTGCCGCTACTGACACACTGGCTTTTTGGTGCCGCGTTACACTGGGATGTCCCACATTTGCGGGGCTTTAACTTCCAGGGCGGGATGGTGTTAATTCCTGAACTGGCGGCCCTGACCCTGGCCCTTTCCATTTATACGTCTGCGTTTATCGCCGAAATCATTCGGGCGGGGATCCAGGCAGTCCCGCATGGACAGCACGAGGCAGCACGCTCTCTGGGGTTACCTCATACGGTAACGCTTCGACAGGTCATTATTCCACAGGCGTTACGGGTCATCATTCCGCCCCTGACCAGCCAGTACCTCAATATTGTCAAAAACTCGTCGCTGGCCGCCGCAATTGGCTACCCGGATATGGTGTCACTGTTCGCCGGCACCGTGCTTAACCAGACAGGACAGGCCATTGAAACCATTGCCATCACCATGTCCGTCTATCTGATTATCAGCCTGGCGATCTCGTTGCTGATGAACCTGTATAACCGCCGTATCGCACTGGTCGAGCGCTAAGGAACTATGATGACAAAAGCGATACTGTCGCACTCTTCGCGTCCTGCCAACCCGACAGGTGGACGTTTTATTCTCTGGGCGCGTAAGAATCTGTTCTCCAGCTGGGGTAACAGTCTGCTGACAATAATTTGTCTGTGGCTGATGTGGGAGTTGATCCCGCCACTCATTAACTGGGCTTTCTTGCAGGCTAACTGGGTCGGTTCAACCCGGGCAGATTGTACAAAAGCTGGCGCTTGCTGGGTGTTTATCCACGAGCGTTTTGGTCAGTTCATGTATGGATTGTATCCGCACGAACAACGCTGGCGAATCAATCTGGCGCTGGTTATTGGGCTGCTCTCCATCGCCGTGATGTTCTGGAAAAGGCTGCCGCAACGCGGACGGTACATCGCCTGCTGGGCGGTGGTGTATCCGATTGCTGTGTGGGTGCTGTTGTACGGTGGTTTCCTGGGGCTGGAACGTGTGGAAACCCGACAATGGGGCGGCTTAACGCTGACGCTGATTATTGCTTCTGTTGGGATCGCAGGCGCACTGCCGTGGGGCATTTTACTGGCGCTAGGCCGTCGCTCAAAAATGCCCGTTGTCCGTGTGCTCTCGGTTATTTTCATTGAGTTCTGGCGCGGTGTACCGCTTATTACCGTCCTTTTTATGTCTTCGGTCATGCTGCCATTGTTTATGGCAGAAGGCACGACGATAGACAAACTGATCCGTGCCCTGGTGGGAGTCATTCTGTTCCAGTCAGCCTACGTTGCGGAAGTGGTGCGTGGCGGTCTGCAGGCATTGCCTAAAGGGCAGTATGAGGCTGCGGAATCACTGGCGCTCGGTTACTGGAAAACACAGGGGCTGGTGATACTTCCGCAGGCACTCAAGCTGGTTATCCCCGGGCTGGTGAACACGATCATCGCCCTCTTCAAAGATACCAGCCTCGTGATCATTATCGGATTGTTCGATCTCTTTAGCAGCGTGCAACAGGCAACGGTTGACCCTGTCTGGCTTGGCATGTCCACCGAAGGATATGTCTTTGCTGCTCTGATCTACTGGATCTTTTGTTTTAGCATGTCGCGCTATAGCCAGCATCTGGAAAAGCGCTTTAACACCGGGCGTACACCGCACTGAGGAAATTATGAGCCAAATAACTATGACACCCGCCGACGCGATGATTACGCTGGAAAACGTGAATAAATGGTACGGGCAATTTCACGTCCTGAAAGATATCAATCTTAAGGTCAAGCAGGGCGAACGCATTGTCCTTTGCGGCCCTTCCGGGTCCGGGAAATCGACAACCATTCGCTGCATCAATCACCTTGAGGAGCATCAGCAGGGGCGTATTGTTGTTGATGGTATCGAACTGAATGAAGACATTCGCAACATCGAACGCGTGCGTCAGGAAGTCGGGATGGTGTTTCAGCACTTTAACCTGTTCCCCCATCTGACGGTGCTACAGAACTGTACGCTTGCGCCGATTTGGGTGCGCAAAATGCCAAAAAAGGAAGCTGAAGCGTTAGCGATGCACTATCTGGAACGTGTACGTATTGCTGAGCACGCCAATAAATTTCCAGGCCAGATATCGGGTGGCCAGCAGCAGCGTGTGGCTATCGCCCGTTCACTGTGCATGAAGCCCAAAATTATGCTGTTTGATGAACCAACTTCAGCGCTGGATCCTGAAATGGTGAAAGAAGTCCTGGATACCATGATTGGGCTGGCACAATCCGGAATGACTATGCTGTGCGTGACTCATGAAATGGGGTTCGCCAGGACCGTGGCTGATCGGGTGATCTTTATGGATCGCGGAGAGATTGTTGAACAGGCGCCACCGGATGAGTTCTTTGCGCATCCGAAGTCAGAACGCACGCAAGCATTCCTGTCACAGGTGATTCACTAGTCGTTTGTTATGCCGGGTAGCGGCTTCGTCTTACCCGGCCTACGCTGTGCGCCGTGTAGAAATGCAAAAAGGCCATCCTTTCGGATGGCCTTTTCACTTGTTTGATGTCTGGCAGTTCCCTACTCTCACATGGGGAGACCCCACACTACCATCGGCGCTACGGCGTTTCACTTCTGAGTTCGGCATGGGGTCAGGTGGGACCACCGCGCTAAAGCCGCCAGACAAATTCTTTTACTTCTTGCCGAACTTTAACCTAAGTATAAAGTGGTGCTGATACCCAGAGTCGAACTGGGGACCTCACCCTTACCAAGGGTGCGCTCTACCAACTGAGCCATATCAGCACACTAAATTTGATGCCTGGCAGTTCCCTACTCTCACATGGGGAGACCCCACACTACCATCGGCGCTACGGCGTTTCACTTCTGAGTTCGGCATGGGGTCAGGTGGGACCACCGCGCTAAAGCCGCCAGGCAA
>NZ_JAQZRK010000036.1:0-49343 GCF_028737495.1 Enterobacter cloacae complex sp. 2022EL-00981 | reverse complement strand
AAGTCATCCGGCATGAGCCCGGGAAAGTGAGACGGCTGAATATAGTTAACGAGATGAAAAAGCTGGGAAAAGAGTACAGTAATATGGTCATGGTGGCATGACCATATTACTGGGGATCCCTCAGCCCGGTGGGAGAGGGTCAGGGTGAGGGCAACAGGCCGCACATAATCACCCACCCACGTAAAACCGCCTCACCTCATCACACTGCATTGCAAACTCGATATAGCTCATCAGCGCGGGCGAATTGAGCTTACGGCTCGGATAGGCGAGCCAGAGATCGTTTCCTTCAACGTTCCACTCCGGTAGCACCTGCACCAGCGCCCCTTTTTCAATTTTATCTTCCAGCAAAAAAGCGGGTAAGAGTGTGATCCCCGCACCAGCTACCGCGCACTCACGAGCATACACAAGATTATCCGTCATATGCGCATTGTCCGGCAGATAGCGGTAATCCTCACTCTCGCTTTGCAGGAGCCATTCAGACCAGGCCTTGTGGGTAATACAACGGTGATCCACCAGCTGGCGGGGATGGTGCAGCGGCTCCCGGCGTGCCAGATATTCCGGTGATGCCAGCATATAGCGCGGACAGTGGCCAATCATGCGGCCAATCAGCGAGGAGTCCTGCGGTTTACCGGTACGCAGCGCCACGTCAAAACCAGACTCCACCAGATCGAGCACATCGTCAGAAATAGAGACATCCAGCGAAACGTCAGGATAGCGGAGCTGAAACTCGGCATTCAGGTGTGCCAGTAATGTCGCGCCAATGCCCGCCGGGCAAGTGATACGAAGCCGCCCGCTGGGGTTTTCACGCAGCCGCTGAATGGCATACTCCGCCCTTTCGCTGGCCGCCAGCATCTCGCGACAATGCACCAGATAGTGCTCCCCCGCAAAGGTCAAATTCAACCTGCGCGTGGTGCGGTTTAGCAGGCGGATCCCCACCTGCTGCTCAAGCTGGCTAATCCGCTGGCTAACGCTGGATTTCGGCAGGTCTGCTTTCTGCGCTGCGGCGGTAAAACTCCCCATCTCCGCCACCAGCGCAAACAGCGCCATATCCTGAAGCTGTTTAAACATGATTGTTCACCCCATACGAACACTCCGTTCTTGATTGTCCATCTTATCATGCGCATGACCACTTAATAGACTAGCCTCAACAAAACGCATTCCATTGAGGAGTTGATCATGTCTGTTAAAGCCATTGCCGTTAACCCAGAAAATCCCGCTGCTTTCATTGAAATTTCCCAACCCATGCCGCAGCCTGGCGAGCACGATCTGTTGGTGGAAGTGAAGGCCGTCTCAATTAACCCGGTTGATACTAAAGTCCACGCGAGTATTGCTAAAAATGGCCTCAAGGATCCGCGCATTCTCGGCTGGGATGCCAGCGGGATCGTCAAAGCGGTTGGGGCAAGCGTCACCGGCTTCAAACCGGGCGACGAAGTATGGTACGCGGGCGACATTACCCGTCCGGGCAGTAATGCCACGCACCAGCTGATTGATGCACGCATTGTCGGACACAAACCGACAAGCCTTGGCTGGGATGCTGCCGCCGCATTGCCGCTGACCGCGCTCACCGCCTGGGAAGGGTTGTTTGAGCGCCTGAACATTCAGGATGCCGGATCGGACAAAACGCTGCTGATCATCGGCGGTGCCGGCGGCGTGGGCTCCCTGGCGATCCCGTTTGCAAAACACAACAGCAAAGTCAGAGTGATCGCCACCGCATCGCGGGAAGATTCTGCCCGGTGGTGTCGCGATCGCGGCGCGGATCTGGTGGTGAATTATCGCGATCTGCAAGGTGAACTGGCCAAACAGGGCATCACCTTTGTGGATTACATTTTCATCCTCAATGATACCGATGGCCACTGGGATGCGGCCAGCGAACTGATTGCGCCGCAGGGGCACATCTGCTCCATCGTCGAAAATGCGCACCCGCTGAACCAGGACAAGCTGAAATCCAAATCCGCCGCCCTGCACTGGGAATTCATGTACACCCGCAGCATGTACCAGACTGCCGATATGGCGCGTCAGGGTGAGATCTTAAACGAGGTGGCAAAGCTGGTGGATAACGGCGTAGTGGAGAGCTCGCTCAGCGAAACGCTGCACGGGCTGAGCGTGGAAAGCATTACCGAGGCCCACCGCAAAGTGCTGGACGGGCATATGCGCGGGAAGGTGGTGGTTGCGTTCTGAGTGGATAATTCCCCCTCACCCTGCCCTCTCCCCACGGGGGAGAGGGTAAAGACAGCTCCGTACGATCCCCTCTCCCCCATGGGGAGAGGGTTAGGGAGAGGGGCAAGCCTGTGACTTTACCCCTGCTCCCCCATCATCTCCTTCACCAGCTCGACGCAGCGCAGGAAACGGGTGTCGTAATCCGACGCTTCAACGTGGACAAACTCCACGTTGTTCTCGTGAAGCATCTCCACCAGCATCGTCTGGAACTCTTTTCTGTCCACTGAGCTACCGAGGCTGCGCATCCCGTCGGCGACCCACGGCGTGTTGTTTTCCAGCAGGATCACCAGGTCGAAGCGATATTCATCGATCAGCGCCTGTACGAACGGGTGCTCGCGTCCTTCATACTTCTTACAGAAAGCTTGTGTGGTGACAAAATCGGTGTCGATGAAGGCCACTTTGTTGGCGTATTTCACCGCGAAATCAATATACTGAGCATGGCCTAGCGCGATTTTGTCGTAATCAGAATACTGCAGCGCCATCTCGTCTCCCCCCAGATGGGAAAAGACATAATCACGTCCGTATTCCCACGCGCTGGTGGTATTGAAGATATTTGCCAGCTTGTTAACCAGCGTCGATTTCCCGCTGGATTCACCGCCCAAAATCGCAACTGTGCGCACAAAGAACGGCTTCACTTCGGTCGGGATGTAATCCCAGTAGCGGAACGGGTTTTCGCGGATCTGCGCCCCGCTGATATTCATGAATGTACGCTTCGGATCGATCAGCACCGTTTCAATGCCCAGATGCTCGCGGAACTGCGGTGCGTCGGACTCTTCAGAGGTGTAGATCCAGTTGGGCGCAATGCCCTTCTCTTCCATAAACGCTTTAATGCCGTTGCTCCACACGTCCCAGCCGTGTGGATACGGCTCCATGCCCTCTTCGTTAAAGGCATGAATGCGAATGTTTTTCTGATATTTGAAGGTCTGAAGCAGCCAGCGCAGGCGATCCGGCACCGTCGGCTGCTGCGACATGGCGCTGTCTTCAAACAGCTGACGGTCCCGGGTTTCATCGTAACCCATGATGATGTGCAGCTCGTCGACCTGGCTACAGGCGCGCTGGATCAGGTAGATATGGCCGGTATGCAGCGGGTAAAACTTACCAAACACCACGCCGATGTTCTTTTGCATACGCGGGAATTCAAGCCCCAGAAAGCGATGTAACGCTTCCAGCTTTTGCGCGCTGGGGCTTTTGATTTTGGCGTTCAGCAACTGGCTAAGATAGCCTTTCGTCATGCCGCTGGCGTCAGCCACCTGCTGTAGCGTGCAGCCTTTCTGACGGATTGCGGTCTTGATGTAGTCAAATGATGACATAAATTACGGTGCCTCCTGCAAAATCGAATACGTAATTATAAGTCGTCAAAGACATTTAACGCATCTGCGAGTTTTTTAACGCCAAAGACCTGCATCCCTTCGGGGATCTTCTTCGGCACGTTGGCCGCCGGCACAATCGCCCGGCGGAAGCCATGTTTCGCCGCCTCGGAGATGCGCTCCTGGCCGCTGGGCACCGGGCGGATCTCCCCGGCCAGCCCCACTTCGCCGAAGACCACCAAATCCTGCGGCAGCGGTCTGTCGCGCAGACTGGAGACCATCGCCAGCAGCAGCGCCAGATCGGCACTGGTCTCTGAAACTTTCACGCCCCCGACCACGTTGACGAAGACATCCTGATCGGCCATTTGCAGGCCACCATGACGGTGTAGCACCGCCAGCAGGATCGCCAGACGGTTCTGTTCCAGACCGACCGCCACGCGCCGCGGGTTACCCATCATCGAGTGATCCACCAGCGCCTGAATTTCAACGAGCAGCGGGCGCGTCCCCTCCCACAGCACCATCACCGAACTGCCGGA
The DNA here is from genome assembly GCF_028737495.1 of Enterobacter cloacae complex sp. 2022EL-00981. Lineage (NCBI taxonomy): Bacteria > Pseudomonadati > Pseudomonadota > Gammaproteobacteria > Enterobacterales > Enterobacteriaceae > Enterobacter > Enterobacter cloacae complex sp. 2022EL-00981. Next base: position 45,283 of record NZ_JAQZRK010000036.1, on the reverse strand, counting down.
GGTGACTTCATCTCCCCGGCTCAGGAAGATGGCCGACGGGTTGCTGACTTCGCGCAGCCCCTGCTCGGTCATGGCAAATACGCCCAGTTCATTCACCGCACCAAAGCGGTTTTTGTGGCTGCGCAGGGTACGGAAGCGGGAGTCTGCGTCGCCGTCGAGCATCACGGAGCAGTCGATACAGTGCTCAAGCACTTTTGGCCCCGCCAGGGAGCCGTCTTTGGTAACGTGGCCGACCATCACAATCGCCACGCCGCGGGTTTTGGCAAAACGCGTCAGATACGCGGCGGTCTCACGCACCTGCGCCACGCTGCCCGGCGAGGATTGAATATCCGCCATGTGCATCACCTGGATGGAGTCAATCACCATCAGCTTCGGCTGCTCTTCTTCGGCAATCATGCAGATCTGCTCAATGCTGGTTTCCGACAGCATATTCAGATTGCCGGTAGGCAGACCCAGACGGTGTGCTCGCATCGCCACCTGCTGCAGGGACTCTTCGCCAGTGACGTACAGGGTTTTCATCTGCTCGGCGAGCTTGCAGAGCGTTTGCAGCAGCAGGGTCGATTTACCCGCTCCCGGGTTACCGCCGATCAGGATCGCACTGCCCGGCACCACGCCGCCGCCAAGCACGCGGTCAAATTCTTTGAAGCCGGTGGAGAAGCGCGGCAACGCTTCCAGACTGATTTCTGACAGTTTTTGGACTTTTGCCACACCGGCATTACCCGCATAGCCGCTCAGGCGTTCATTGCGGGCCACACTCGGCGAAGCCGCCACACCACGCACTTCGGTGATGGTGTTCCAGGCATGACAGGCGCTGCATTGCCCCTGCCAGCGCGGATAATCCGCACCACATTCATTACAGACAAATGCGCGTTTTGGGGCTTTAGCCACGGTTTACCTCGTTATTTCAGTGCGGCCTGCGCGCCGGGTGACGCTAACGCTTACCCGGCCTACAATCGCATACCGTTATTTCTGATTCAGGCTGCCGGAGAGGATGCAGAATACACCCATCAGGTCAGCGTGACGGATTGTCACTTCCGTCTTTTCATTCACTTTTGGCTTGGCATGGTAGGCAATGCCAAGACCGGCAACTTTGATCATCGGCAGATCGTTTGCGCCATCGCCAATGGCAACGGTCTGGGCAACCGGAATTTCATATTTCTCGGCCAGTCGGCTCAGCGTATTGGCTTTGTATTGCGCATCCACGATATCGCCAAGCACCTGCCCGGTCAGCTTACCGTCCATGATCTCCAGCTCGTTGGCGACCACGGTGGTCAGATGCAGTTTTTCCCGCAGGTAATCCGCGAAGAAGGTAAAGCCACCGGAAGCGATCGCCACTTTCCAGCCCAGCGACTGGAGCTTCAGCACCAGTTGCGTCAGCCCGGGCATCAGCGGCAGTTCATCGCGCACCTGACGCAGGATATTGGCATCGGCCCCTTTGAGGGTCGCCACGCGCTGTCTCAAACTGGCAGTAAAATCCAGCTCGCCGCGCATCGCGCGCTCGGTCACTTCCGCCACCAGTTCGCCGCTGCCCGCCAGTTTGGCAATCTCATCGATACACTCAATCTGGATGGCGGTAGAGTCCATATCCATCACCAGCAGACCCGGCGTTTTCAGATGCGGGATTTTACCCAGCGGGGCAACGTCCAGCCCGGCGTCGTGCGCCAGACGCGTCGCGCGCTGCGTCAGGGAACCGGCCAGGCGAATGACCTGATAATCTTCCACACACCAGGCGGCGACAATCACCATCGCCGCACCCAGTTTAGTTTGATATTGGGTAAGGCGTTGCTTATCCAGGCCGCGTCCGTACAGCAGCCAGCCGCTACGGCCAGCGTGGTAATCCAGAGGCATCACCTCATCGCCACTTAAAGAGAGCGGCAATCCTGGCCATAAAGAGACATCCGTTGGCAGGTCGCACCAGGTAATGTTCGGCATTGAAGCTCCTGTAATTTCGTTCGCGCCGGAAGGTTCCAGAGGGAAAATAACGCATGAGGCTACCCTGTAACCATCACTTCTGGCAACATTAAGCCGTAAATTTTCAGCAGGTGGAATATGGCTCGCGCAAAACTGAAATTCCGGCTTCATCGCGCCGTGATCGTCCTTTTCTGTCTCGCCCTGTTAGTGGTGCTGATGCAAGGGGCGTCGTGGTTTAGCCAGAATCATCAACGGCAACGGAATCCGCAGTTTGAGGAGCTGGCCCGCACGCTGGCGCGTGAGGTTACGCTTAACGTCGCGCCCGCTATGCGTACCGAAACGCCGGATGACAAACGCATCAGCCAGGTTTTGCGTCAGTTAACCGAGAACAGCCGTATCCTGGATGCCGGTGTCTACGATGAAAAAGGCGATCTGATTGCCCGCGCGGGCGAGCATGTTGACGTACGCGACAGGCTGGCGCTGGACGGTAAAAAAGCCGGGGGCTACTTTAACCAACAGATCGTCGAACCTATTCAGGGCAAAAATGGTCCGCTGGGGTATCTGCGCCTGACGCTCGACACCCATACCCTGCCCACGGAAGCCAAACAGGTGGATAACACCACCAATATACTCCGTCTGATGCTCCTGCTCTCCCTCGCCATTGGCGTGGTACTGGCCCGCACCTTGCTGCAGGGCAAGCGCACCCGCTGGCAGCAGTCGCCCTTCCTGCTGACCGCCAGCAAATCTGTTCCTGAAGACGAAGAGAGCGAAAAGAAAGATTAGTGATAAAGTAGGCTGATGATTCGGAAAAGGAACTCTGCCATGACGACGTTACGCCTGCTGCTCTCTGACTCTTACGATCCGTGGTTTAATCTTGCGGTGGAAGAGTGCATCTTCCGCCAGATGCCCGCCACCCAACGCGTGCTGTTTCTCTGGCGCAATGCCGACACGGTGGTCATTGGCCGCGCGCAGAATCCGTGGAAAGAGTGTAACACCCGGCGTATGGAAGAGGACAACGTCCGTCTGGCGCGCCGCAGCAGCGGCGGTGGTGCGGTATTCCACGATCTGGGCAATACCTGCTTTACCTTTATGGCGGGTAAGCCGGAATACGACAAGACCATTTCAACGTCCATTGTCCTCAACGCACTCAATTCGCTCGGCGTGACGGCAGAAGCCTCCGGGCGTAACGATCTGGTGGTCAAAACGCCCGATGGAGATCGCAAAGTGTCAGGCTCAGCCTATCGCGAAACACTGGATCGCGGCTTCCACCACGGCACCCTTCTTCTTAACGCCGATCTCAGCCGTCTGGCGAACTACCTGAATCCCGACAAGAAAAAACTGCAAGCCAAAGGGATCACTTCCGTGCGGGGGCGCGTGGCCAACCTGGTTGAGCTTCTGCCGGACATCACTCACGCGCAAATCTGCGAGGCGATCCAGGAAGCCTTCTTTGCCCATTACGGTGAGCGCGTAGAGGCAGAGGTGATCTCCCCGGATAAAACCCCGGATCTGCCCAATTTCGCCGAGACCTTTGCCCGCCAGAGCAGCTGGGAGTGGAACTTTGGTCAGGCGCCTGCCTTTTCGCATCTGCTGGACGAACGCTTTACCTGGGGCGGCGTGGAGCTGCACTTTGACGTAGAGAAAGGTCATATCACCCGCACGCAGGTATTTACGGACAGCCTTAACCCGGCGCCGTTAGAGGCGCTGGCGGCTCGTTTGCAGGGCTGTTTGTATCGGTCGGATATGCTGCAGCAGGAATGCGATGCGCTGCTGGGGGATTTTCCTCAACAGGAAAGGGAATTAAGAGAGTTATCGGAATGGATCGCTCGGGAAGTAAAATAATTAAGAGTAATAATATTCAAAAAAGTGTTTTTTAAAAAAATCACATTTCTAATGTAAATAGATTAAATAGACGAAATAGCACAGCGCATAAGAAAATCCCGACACAGAGGAACAAGTGATGTTCCTCATAATTAATGTTAAGGATTAAACATGAAAAAACTTCTTTTAGCAGCGTCTGTTGCTGTGATTATGTCGTCTGCCGCCCATGCTGCGGAAACTGCAGTATTAAAAGTCTCGGGTGTTTTAACTAACTCAGCATGTACCCCCTCCCTGAGTGGCGGCGGTATTGTGGATTTCGGCACGACGAATATCGGTAATATGTCTGCCACGCAGACTAACCAACTTGGCAATAAAGATCTGTCGTTCTCTATTAACTGCGTTGCCCCGACAAAAGTAGGCTGGAGTATTATCGACGATCGTGCGGATTCCAGACAGAATTTGATTGTCGAAAATACCGACTGGAGTGGTTCTGGTTCGGTGTGGAGCAGTAATAGCCTTTTCGGCGCGGGTAAAACCTCGAAGGGTGTAAATCTGGGGGCATATTCCGTTACGATGCAACTGAGCAACGTCACTGCGGACGGAAATACCACGGGGATGATTTCAGGTGCCAACTCCACCGGAAGTTATGCATGGGGCCAGATGGTGGGCGACAGTGCGCCGGTTCGACATGACGGCATGGTTTACACGGTAGCAGGTAGCTCAGGCGTCGATCCAGTGGCCTTTACCAATGCGGTATTCCCGCTGCGCGTCGCGCTGGCCGTTCAGGATACAACATCGCTCGCCCTGACCGATGACACCACAATTGACGGGCAGGCAACAATCAGCCTTGTTTATCTTTAAGGTGTGAAGAACAAAAAAGAGTGTAGCCAGGGCTACACTCTTTCATTCTGTATTACTCTTTATCGCCCAGCAGAACGGATTCCAGCGCGATTTTGATCATGTCGTTGAAGGTGGTCTGACGCTCAGCAGCCGTGGTCTGCTCGTGGGTACGGATGTGGTCAGACACGGTGCAGATGGTCAGCGCTTTCGCACCGAACTCAGCCGCGACGCCGTAGATGCCCGCCGCTTCCATTTCCACGCCCAGGATGCCGTATTTTTCCATCACGTCGAACATCTCGCCGCCGTCCGGCGCATAGAACAGATCCGCAGAGAACAGGTTACCCACGCGAGCATCAACGCCCAGCGCTTTAGCCGCGTCAACCGCGTTACGCACCATGCCGAAGTCAGCAATCGCCGCGAAGTCGTGATCTTTGAAACGCATACGGTTGACTTTGGAATCGGTGCAGGCACCCATACCAATCACCACGTCACGCAGTTTAACGTCCATGCGCACCGCGCCGCAGGAGCCAACACGGATGATTTTCTTCACGCCGAAATCGGTGATCAGCTCTTTGGTGTAGATGGAGCAGGATGGGATACCCATACCGTGGCCCATCACGGAGATTTTGCGGCCTTTGTACGTTCCGGTGAAGCCCAGCATGCCGCGAACGTTGTTCACTTCACGCACGTCTTCCAGGAAAGTTTCTGCAATGTGTTTCGCGCGCAGCGGGTCGCCCGGCATCAATACGACGTCAGCGAAATCACCCATTTCTGCGTTAATGTGAGGAGTTGCCATCTTCAGTTCCTTTTCATTTAGTATCTCCCTCTCCCTGTGGGAGAGGGTTGGGGTGAGGGCATCAGGCCGCACCCGTATCTCCCGTGGGAGAGGGTTGGGGTGAGGGCATCAGGCCGCACCCGTATCTCCCGTGGGAGAGGGTTGGGGTGAGGGCATCAGGCCGCACCCAACATAACTCAGAACATCGCCTTGCCATATTCCATGTCAGACGTGCCAAAATATTTCGCAATCGTCTGGCCGATGTCAGCGAAGGTTTCACGGTGACCCAGCGAGCCCGGTTTCACTTTCGGGCCGTACACCAGCACCGGAATGTGCTCACGGGTGTGGTCAGTACCGGTCCAGGTTGGGTCACAGCCATGGTCAGCGGTCAGGATTAGAATGTCATCTTCACCCACCAGTTCCATCAGCTCTGGCAGACGACGGTCGAACAGCTCCAGACCGGCCGCATAACCAGCCACGTCGCGACGGTGGCCCCAGGAGGAGTCGAAGTCGACGAAGTTGGTGAAGACGATGGTGTTATCACCCGCTTCTTTCATCTCTTTGACGGTCGCGTCAAACAGCGCATCCAGGCCGGTGGCTTTCACCTTTTTGGTAATACCGCAGTTGGCGTAGATATCGGCGATTTTACCCACGGAAACCACGTGACCGCCTTTCTCATCAACCAGTTTCTGCAGCACGGTAGGTGCCGGTGGCTCAACGGCCAGGTCGTGACGGTTACCGGTACGCTGGAAGTTACCCGCTTTGTCGCCGATAAACGGACGCGCGATAACACGACCAATGTTGTAGCCGCCTTCGGTCAGCTCTTCACGGGCGATTTCGCACAGCTCGTACAGTTTATCCAGGCCAAACGTCTCTTCGTGGCAGGCAATCTGGAATACGGAGTCAGCAGAGGTGTAGAAAATCGGCTTACCGGTTTTCATGTGCTCTTCGCCGAGCTGATCCAGAATCACGGTACCGGAAGAGTGGCAGTTACCGAGGTAGCCCGGCAGGTTGGCGCGTTTCACCAGCTTATCGAGCAGCTCCTGCGGGAAGCTGTTCTCGTGATCGGAGAAGTAGCCCCAGTCAAACAGAACCGGCACACCGGCGATTTCCCAGTGTCCAGACGGGGTGTCTTTACCGGAAGAGAGCTCATGCGCCCAGGCGTAAGCGCCCACCACTTCCGCGTTGCCGTCCATACCGGCAGCGATTTTACCGGTAGAACCTTCATGCGCTTTCACCAGACCGAGGCGGGTCAGATTGGGCAGAGTCAGAGGGCCTTTACGACCGTTGTCCGCTTCGCCTTTCGCACAGGCTTCCGCGATGTGACCCATGGTATCGGAACCCACGTCACCAAAACGTTCTGCATCTTCGGTTGCGCCGATGCCGAATGAGTCCAGCACCATAATAAATGCACGTTTCATAATTGTTCTCCGTACGTAGTGCTAAAAATGATTGATCAGATCAGTATACCGCTATTCGGTGATACGACGATAGACCGAAGGCGAGCTTTCTGGTGCTTTATCAGCAAGCGTAATAGCCGCTTTCACCGCCTTCGCCGCCTCCTGCCAGCTGGCTTCGTCTTTGGCGTGGATCACCGCCAGCGGACGTTCTCCGTCAACGCTGTCACCCAGACGGGCCATATCGGTAAAGCCAACGCTGTAATCAATGGTGTCCGATGCCTGACGACGGCCGCCGCCCATCGAGACCACCGCCATACCCAGTGCACGGGTGTCCATAGCAGAGACGAAACCTTCGCTATCGGCATAAACGGCTTTGCTGAGCGTCGCGGTCGGCAGGTATTTCGCGTAGTTTTCCACGAAGTCGGTCGGGCCTTTTTGCGCCGAAACCATGCGGCCAAAGATCTCTGCCGCTTTGCCGTTATCCAGCACCGCCTGCAGCTTCGCACGCGCGTCAGCGTCGTCTTTCGCCAGTTTGCCTGAAATCAGCATCTCGACGCACAGCGCCATGGTCACGTCGAACAGTCGTGGGTTACGGTATTCGCCTGTCAGGAACTGAACGGCTTCGCGCACTTCGACGGCGTTACCGGCGCTGGAGGCCAGCACCTGATTCATGTCCGTCAGCAGTGCGGTGGTGCGCACGCCTGCGCCGTTGGCAACGCCAACGATCGCTTCAGCAAGCTGAGCAGAGAGTTCATAGGTTGGCATAAACGCGCCGCTGCCCACTTTTACGTCCATTACCAGCGCGTCCAGCCCTTCTGCCAGTTTCTTCGCCAGAATAGAGGCGGTGATCAGCGGGATGGAGTCAACGGTTGCGGTGATATCGCGGGTTGCGTAGAAGCGCTTGTCTGCCGGGGCAAGCGAGCTGGTCTGGCCGATGATCGCCACGCCAACGTCTTTAATAATTTCGCGGAAGCGGTTGTCATCCGGGAAGATATCGAAGCCCGGAATGGCTTCCAGTTTGTCGAGCGTACCGCCGGTGTGTCCCAGGCCGCGCCCGGAGATCATCGGGATATAACCGCCGCAGGCCGCCACCATGGGGCCGAGCATCAGAGACGTTACATCGCCTACGCCGCCGGTGGAGTGTTTATCAACAATCGGACCGTTGAGGTTGAGGCTCTTCCAGTCCAGTACGGTTCCTGAATCTCGCATCGCCATGGTCAACGAGACACGCTCAGGCATCGACATATCGTGGAAGAAGATGGTCATCGCCAGGGCTGCAATCTGCCCTTCTGAGATGGTGTTATCTCGAATGCCGTTGATAAAGAAGCGGATCTCTTCGTCGCTTAATGCATGACCATCACGTTTTTTACGAATAATTTCTTGTGCGAGAAACACGGTAACCCCCATGAGGAATCGGGTGAATGATGGCGGGTACGATATACCCGACCACGATCCTGTAGGCCGGGTAAGCGTAGCGCCACCCGGCAATTCAAACTTAGTAGCTGCTGGCGCTCTTACCGTCGCCATGACCCAGCGCTTTCAGCAGGCTTGCCAGCAGGCTGGACGCGCCGAAGCGGTAGTGACGTGAGTCCGCCCACTCTTCGCCGAACAGCTCGTCGGCAATCGCCAGGAACTGCTGCGCGTCTTCCGCAGTACGCACGCCGCCCGCCGGTTTAAAGCCCACGGTTTTGGACACGCCCATATCGCGGATCACTTCCATCATGATGCGTGCGCTTTCCGGGGTCGCATTCACCGGCACTTTACCGGTAGAGGTTTTAATGAAATCCGCACCGGCTTTGATGGAGATTTCGGACGCTTTACGAATCAGCGCTTCTTCTTTCAGTTCGCCAGTTTCGATGATCACTTTCAGCAGCACGTTTGCCGCCGCGCAGGCGTCTTTACAGGCTTTCACCAGGTCAAAGCCCACCTGCTCGTTGCCCGCGATCAGCGCACGGTACGGGAATACCACGTCAACTTCGTCTGCGCCGTAGGCAATCGCCGCGCGGGTTTCCGCCAGCGCGATCTCGATATCGTCGTTGCCGTGCGGGAAGTTAGTTACGGTTGCAATGCGCACGTCCGGGGTACCCTGCTCTTTCAGCGTTTTGCGGGCAATCGGGATAAAGCGCGGATAGATGCAGACAGCGGCAGTGTTGCCCACTGGCGTTTTCGCCTGATGACACAGGGCGATGACTTTTTCATTGGTGTCGTCATCGTTCAGGGTGGTCAGGTCCATCAGTTTCAACGCGCGCAGGCTGCTTGCAGTTAAATCGGTCATAACATTCTCCAACGGCGGTGCCGTATCAATTTTACCTTGCGGGTCTGTGAATATTCTAACATCCACCCGCATTCACACTTCGACATTCATCACAGTTAATGAAAACTACGTACAAATTTGCATTACTGTAATGAGATCTGCTTCAAATTTTAATGCGTGAACTGCTGACGAATGCAGCGATTCCCCTCGTCAGATCAAAAGCCCTGACGGGATGGCTTCCTACAATCCGTTCATCATCCGCAGAACAATCAAGGAAGCGAACATGCCCCACGCCAGCCCCGACGCCCTGCAACAACGTTGCCAGCACATTGTGACAAGCCCGGTATTAACCCCGGAACAGAAGCGTCATTTTCTGGCGCTGGAAGCGGAAAACAATCTGCCTTATCCGGCACTTCCTGAGGCGGCTCGTGCCGCGCTGGACAAGGGATTTATCTGCGACATGTTTGAAGGCCACGCGCCCTATAAACCCCGTTATGTTCTGCCGGATTACGCAACGTTTCTGGCTAAAGGTTCAGAATGGCTGGAGCTGGAGGGGGCGAAAGATCTGGATGACGCGCTCTCGCTGTTAACCATTCTCTACCATCATGTGCCGTCAGTAACATCAATGCCGGTCTATCTCGGTCACCTTGATGCCTTACTGCAACCCTATGTTAGAATTCTAACACAAGAAGCGATCGATAGCCGAATAAAACGTTTCTGGCGCTATCTCGACAGAACGTTGCCGGACGCCTTTACGCACGTCAACATCGGTCCGGCAGATACCCCCATCACCCGCGCCATTTTGCGTGCCGATGCAGAATTGAAGCAGGCTGCACCGAATCTGACGTTTATTTATGACCCGGACGTGACGCCGGACGATCTCCTGCTTGAGGTGGCAAAAAATATCTGTGAATGCAGCAAACCGCATATTTCCCATGGCCCGGTGAATGATAAAATTTTCACAAAAGGCCGCTATGGCATCGTGAGCTGTTACAACTCGCTGCCGCTGGCGGGCGGCGGCAGCACGCTGGTCCGCCTCAATCTGCGGGCGATTGCTGAACACAGCGCGTCACCCGACGATTTCTTCACGCGTATGTTGCCGCACTACTGCCAGCAACAAATGGCCATCATTGATGCCCGCTGCGCGTTTCTCTATCAACAGTCCGGCTTCTTTGAGAATAGCTTCCTGGTGAAAGAGGGGCTGATTGATGCCGATCGCTTTGTACCGATGTTTGGCATGTACGGCATGGCAGAGGCGGTGAATACGCTTTGCGAAAAAGCGGGTATCGACGGCCGTTACGGTAAGAGCGAGCAGGCTAACGCGCTGAGCTATCGCATCAGCGAGCAGCTGGCGGCGTTTGTGGAAAACACGCCGGTTAAATACGGCTGGAAACAACGTGCGATGCTCCATGCACAGTCGGGAATAAGTTCAGATGTCGGTACCACTCCGGGTGCGCGTCTGCCGTACGGCGACGAGCCGGATCCCATCACTCATCTGCTGGCCGTGGCGCCGCATCACCCGCACTACTCCGCCGGGATCAGCGACATTCTGACGCTGGATGAGACAGTAAAACGCAATCCGCAGGCGGTCGTGCAGCTGTGCCTGGGGGCGTTTAAGGCCGGTATGCGGGAATTTACCGCCAACGTAACCGGTAACGATCTGGTGCGCGTGACCGGCTATATGGTGCGGCTGTCGGATCTGGCACAGTATCGCGAAGCCGGATCGCGCACCAATACCACCTGGCTTGGCGAAGAAGCCGCACGCAATACCCGCATTCTGGATCGTCAGCCGCGCGTGATTAGCCATGAACAGCAGATGCGCTTTAGTTAGTCAGGTTATCCCCTTCTCCTGCGTGGACGGGCCGGGCAGCCGCCTGGCCCTCTTCCTGCAGGGCTGTAACCTGCGCTGTAAAACCTGCCACAACCCGTGGACCATCGGGCGCTGCAACGACTGCGGCGACTGCGTGCCCCACTGCCCGCACGATGCACTGAACATTCAGGCCGGGCGCGTCTGGTGGCAGGAGAGTCAGTGCCAGCAGTGCGATACCTGCCTGCATCTGTGCCAGCAGCAGGCAACGCCAATGGCGCAGCGCCTGAGCGTGGAAGAGATCCTCGCGCAGGTCCGTAAAGCCGCCCCTTTTATTGAAGGGGTTACCGTGAGCGGCGGCGAAGCCACCACCCAGTTGCCGTTTTTGATCGCCCTGTTCACGGCGATCAAAACGGATCCCGCCCTGCGCCACCTGACGTGTCTGGTGGACAGCAACGGTCTGCTGGGGTAAACCGGCTGGCAAAGGCTGCTGCCGGTACTGGATGGCGCGATGGTGGATCTCAAGGCCTGGGGAAACGAACATCACCGCGTGCTGACCGGACGCGAAAACCCGCAGATTAAGCAAAGCATTCGCTGGCTGGCGCAGCATCAGCGGCTGACGGAACTGCGTTTACTGGTGATCCCTGAGCAGTGCGATTATCTGGAGCATCTTAAGCCCCTGACAACATTTATCCTCGGGCTGGGGAATGTGCCGGTACGCATTAACGCGTTTCACGCGCACGGGGTTTACGGCGAGGCGGCGTCATGGCGCAGCGCTACACCGGAGGACATCGAGCCGCTGGCGCTGGCGCTCGAAAAACAGCACATCACGGTGATCCGCCCGGCACTTTACCTATAGCGTGATGCCAAACAGCGCGCGGGTATTTTCCAGCAGCGCATCTGCAATCTCCGTTTCCGGCTCCTCACGCAGTTCACACAGCGTGGTAAACACGCGTGCCGCCTGTTCCGGGCGGTTCGGCTGCCCCTGAAAACCGTTTAACGGCATATCAGGAGCATCCGTTTCCAGTAACAGAGCAGACAGCGGTAGCTGTGCCATTACGTTGCGCGTTTTGCTGGCCCGGGGATAGGTAATGGTACCGCCCACGCCAATCTTATAGCCCAGTTCAATAAAACGCTGCGCCTGCTGCAGGCTACCGGAGAAACCGTGCACCACTCCTTTTCGCGGCAGATCGATGCGTTTCAGGTGCATCGCCAGTTTGTCGTGCGTACGTCGTGAGTGGAGGATCACCGGCAGATCGTGACGCTTTGCCAGCCTGAGCTGGGCATCAAAGATCGTCTGCTGGCGTTCAAACTGCGGATTATCGCGATAGAGATCGAGGCCGATCTCACCCATCGCGACCAGTTTGTTTTCGCGGGTTTGCAGCGCCGCATCCAGTACGTCGAGATGTTCGTCCAGATGGTGTTCTATCACTATAGGATGCAGACCCAGCGCGGCGTACAGCGCATCATGGCGGCGGGCGAGATCGAGCACGCGCTCGAATCTGTCCACTTCGATTGCAGGCACAATCATCGCGTGGATACCCGCCTGAGCGGCGCGCTCAATGCTCTGCGTCTCGTCCCCCGTAAACGGCGGAAAATCAAAGTGGCAGTGGGTATCAACAAAGCGGTGCGTCACGCCAGATCCTCGTTATCCAGTAAAGCGTCATTCGCCTGCGGGACATCCACCAGCGGCACGGTCAGCGGATCGTTAGCCACAATCGCAGGCGGCGTAATAATGTGTTTGTGCCGATGCAGCGGCGGTTGCTCTGCCAGCATTTTTCCGACCGTCGCCAGGAAGTAGCGACCGCACAGCCGTCCCGTTTTATAATCTGCACGCAACGCAGGGACACGGCTGCCGAGCGCCATACTGACCAGCGGTTTCGGCGGATAAATTTCAAAAATACGCAGCTTACCCGGCGGTTTTTCGATAAAGCGTTGCATCGCGCCGTAGGTGGTTTCATGCTGCTTCGCGATATTCACCAGCGGCTGCAGACTGCTGTCGCCCAACCAGCGCTCCATCCGTTTAAACCACTGCGGCGTGTAGTACATTTGCGACGGCACAGTGCGGATCACCACAATGGTTTTTGCCCCCCGCCGGGCCGCTTCCTGCACCGGCACCGCGTCACTGATGCCGCCGTCGAGATAGCTGATGCCGTCCAGCAGCGCGCCGGTCCGATAAAAGCCGGGAATGGCGCTGGAGGCACGGATGATATCCAGCCAGTTCTCTTTTTGCGGAGAGAAATAGCCCGGGGAATAATCATCGCCCCGGCTGGCGCACATCCAGAACGCTTTGCCGCTATCAAACAGGCGTGCGGCGGTATCCATCGCCAGCGGCATCTGGCTGGAGGTGGATTCCAGCAGCCAGTCGAGATCGATCAGGTTGCCGCCGCGCACGAAGCGCACCGGGTTAAAAAATTCTTTCGCCGTGGTGTAGCGCATAATGACTTTTCGCGCGTAGCCAGGCTGGTTACAGACATAGGCAGACAGGTTCTGCGCCCCGGCAGACGTGCCGAAGTAAAGGTCAAACGGGTTGAATTGCGCGCGCATAAATTCATCCAGCACGCCGGCGGTAAAAATGCCGCGCTGCCCGCCCCCCTCGCAAACCAGCGCAAGTTGACCAGCACGAAACGGTTTTAACGTCAGCGGCGCAATATTGCCGAGCGTAACGGGAATTCGTTGCCCCACCTCTGCTTTCCTGTTTTGATTATTTTCTCTCTCCACAGTAACGCACCCGACCAGCAACGCAAATAAGAAAAAGCCAGTCATCACGACTGGCTTTTTTTTGTTTAAGGAATATTGCGTTTGCTACGGACGTCTGCGTCCCGTAAACAGGCTCACCAGGAACAGGATGATACCGACAACGAAGACAATTTTAGCTGCCCAGGCCGCTGTACCCGCCAGTCCGCCAAAGCCCAAAGCGGCGGCAATTAACGCGATAACCAGAAATATAATGCCCCAACGAAACATAAGCCTCTCCTTTACCATAGTTAATGTCGGCCGCTAAATATGAGCGCTCAGGTCACTCACCGGCGTTTTTCCAGAGTCATTTTTATTTCGCCCGCAGGGCTGGCCTGTCGGGCGAATCGTGCAGGTTTACTTCGTTTTCAGATCGTTTTTAACGCTTTTCACACCATCAATTGCTTTCGCAATGGATTCGGCGCGGTCAATTTGCGCCTGAGAATCTACCGTACCGGAAAGCTGAACCACACCGTCGGTGGTTTCCACTTTGACTTTACGCGATGGCACGATGTCATCTGCTAAAAGTTTAGCTTTGATTTCGCTGGTCGTAGCGGCATCGCCTGCATAGCCTTTCACCGACGCGTTTTTGCTGTCACGGACGTGCAGTTTGTCACTTACAGACGCAACGCCCTCAACACCCTTCGCCACTTTGACGGCCTGTTCGGCCTGGGCCTGGCTTTCAACAAAGCCACTCAGGGTGACAACTTTTTGCTCGGTTTTTACGGAAATATCGGTGCTCTTGATAGCTTCATCATCTACCAGCGCGGCTTTCACTTTTGCTGTGATCGAGCTGTCATCCATGAAATTACCGACTTTATTCATAGAGCTATCGATTTTTTCCCCTGCGGTATTAGCGGTGTTTTGCGCTTTATCCATGGTGCTGGATTCCGCCAGAGCGGAGCCGCTTACCAGAACGCTACCCAATGTCACCGCCAGCAGAGTTTTAGAAATCTTCAGTCTTGTCATATTCATCGATGTATTCCTGTGTTTTGCCCGTTATTCGGGCTACATACTTCCTTAGTAGTTTTATATATTGCGAATAGATACACGGGCAAAATGGAGAACCTAAAGTCATGCATTGAACAGTTTATTCATCCACGCCCGGAGCTAAACACTGAGTTAAATATAGATCACTCTCACAGAGGTGCTTTCAGTTTCGGGCAAAAAACGAGCAAAAAGCGCGAAAATGCGATGAATTAAGAACATTCCGCAAGGGACTAATAAGACAGGAAATAAAGAAAAGCACGGCGGCTGCCGTGCTCTGAGAGGGGATTAGTGTTCGCGCGTTTTGCGGAACTGTACGTCAGGATAACGTTCCTGCGTCAGATTCAGGTTAACCATGGTTGGGGCGATATAGGTCAGATTATCACCGCCATCCAGCGCCAGCTGAACTTCGTTCTTACGCTTGAACTCCTCGAATTTCTTCACGTCAGCACATTCAACCCAGCGCGCGGTCGCCACGTTGACCGATTCGTAAATCGCTTCCACGTTGTATTCGCTCTTCAGACGCGCAACCACCACGTCGAACTGCAGCACACCCACCGCACCCACGATCAGGTCGTTGTTCGCGATTGGACGGAAGACCTGCACAGCACCCTCTTCGGAAAGCTGCACCAGCCCTTTCAGCAGCTGTTTCTGCTTCAGCGGATCTTTCAGGCGAATGCGGCGGAACAGCTCTGGCGCGAAGTTCGGAATCCCGGTGAACTTCATCATTTCGCCCTGCGTGAAGGTATCACCGATCTGGATGGTGCCATGGTTATGCAGACCGATAATGTCACCCGGATACGCTTCTTCCACGTGCGAACGGTCGCCCGCCATGAAGGTCAGCGCGTCGGAGATCACCACATCTTTACCGATACGCACCTGACGCAGCTTCATGCCCTTTTCATACTTGCCGGACACCACGCGCATAAAGGCCACGCGGTCGCGGTGTTTCGGGTCCATATTGGCCTGAATTTTAAAGACGAAGCCGGTGAACTTCTCTTCTTTCGCTTCCACTTCACGGGTGTCGGTTTTACGTGGCATCGGCTGCGGCGCCCACTCTACCAGACCGTCGAGCATATGGTCGACGCCGAAGTTACCCAGAGCAGTACCAAAGAAGACCGGGGTAATTTCGCCGCTCAGGAACAGCTCTTTATCGAACTCATGAGATGCGCCTTTCACCAGCTCCAGCTCGTCACGCAGCTGTGCAGCCAGCTCGTCACCCACCGCGGCGTCCAGATCCGGGTTATCCAGACCTTTCACGATGCGCACTTCCTGAATGGTGTGGCCTTTACCTGTCTGATACAGATAGGTTTCGTCTTTATAAAGGTGGTAAACACCTTTAAACAGCTTACCGCAGCCAATTGGCCAGGTGATGGGCGCACAGGCAATCTTCAGCTCGTTTTCCACTTCATCCATCAGCTCCATCGGATCACGGATGTCACGGTCGAGTTTGTTCATAAAGGTGAGGATTGGCGTATCGCGCAGACGGGTCACTTCCATCAGCTTACGGGTACGGTCTTCTACACCTTTTGCGGCGTCGATCACCATCAGGCAGCAGTCCACCGCCGTCAGCGTACGGTAGGTATCTTCGGAGAAGTCTTCGTGGCCTGGGGTGTCCAGCAGGTTCACCAGGCAGTCGTGATACGGGAACTGCATCACGGAGGTGGTAATCGAAATACCACGCTGTTTTTCCATCTCCATCCAGTCAGATTTTGCGTGCTGGCTGGAGCCACGGCCCTTAACGGTACCGGCGGTCTGGATGGCCTGTCCGAACAGCAGCACCTTCTCGGTGATGGTGGTTTTACCGGCATCCGGGTGCGAGATAATGGCAAAAGTGCGGCGTTTGGCCACCTCTTGCAGATAAGGAGACAACGTCATAATCAAATCTTCTTATATAAGCGCGACAGCAGGCCGCGCATCATGGAATACGAAAAATGCGGCTATTTTACCCATCAATGGGGGGCAGGCAATCATTGTTTACACAGGAGCTGCTCCAGTTCGTTCAACGACGTTACGGTCCAGGTTGGCTCAATACCTTCTGGCTTCACGCGGCCATGCGCATTCAACCAGACGGTGGACAGACCAGAATTCATGCCGCCCAGAATATCCGACTCCGCGGTATCACCCACCATCAGCACACGGTCGCGATCGGGGTTGCCGGCTTGCGCCAGTGCATAATCAAAAATACGCGGATCCGGCTTCGGCACGCCCACCTCTTCTGAGATCACCAGCGCGTCGAAATGATCGCGCAGGCCCGTGCGCTCAAGGCGAATCTGCTGCAGCGCGGTAAAACCGTTGGTGATGATCCCCAGTTTGACCTTGCCTTTCAGCGAATCAAGCAGGGAAACCGCCCCCGGCAGCGGGGCGCAGATATCGGCCATCGCATTGAGGAATGCCTCGTTTAACGCGCCTGGACTTACATTTAACCGTTCGGCCCAGACATCGAAACGCTGGTGCTGCAGTTGTAACGCGGTGATGGCACCGTTCTGGTAGTCCACCCACAGCGGTTTATTCACCGCCTGATAGTCCTGAAAATCTTCAGCGGTGAAGGTCACGCTATAGTCCAAAAACATCCGCTGTAGACCACCGAACGAATCGAACGTAAAGAGCGTTTCGTCGGCGTCAAAGAAAATCCAGTCCCATTTCATCGTTACAACCTTATTTTTCGTTATCCAATCGGCAGAGCCATAATAATGGCGTCTTCACGTCCCTCTGCGGTCGGGTAGTAGTTACGGCGAATTGTCGCCTCGTTAAAGCCTAAGCTTTCATAGAGCGCGATGGCGGCGACATTTGACGCGCGCACCTCCAGCCACAGAGTGAAAACGTCACGGGTTTCGAGCTCACGAATGAGATGCGTAAGCAGTTCTCTTCCCAGCCCACGGCGTTGAAACGCGGGATCCACCGCGATATTAAACAGCGTGGCCTCATCCAGAACGACCTGGGTTATCGCAAATGCGGCCAGGGTGCCGTCAACGTCCAGGCGGTAGTTCAGATACCGTTCGCCCTGATTGCTGGCGAGTGTCTTTTCGCTCCACGGAAACGCATGGGCGCGTGTTTCAATCGCATACGCCGCAGGCAGATCAGGCGTCGTGAGGGAAGAAATCGTGTTCATATTCGCAGATTTGTTGCCATAGCGCGCTTCGCGCTTTTGGGTTGGCTTTCAGCTCTTCCAGCACGGGGGAGCTGATCTGGCTCCCGGAAAGGGATATGTCGTTTGTCTCGCCCATTCGCCAGCAGTTGCAATGGCTGTCAGGAGGAAGCATGGCGACCCTGTCCGGCGTCAGTTGTAAAACCTGGTCGGCCATCAGCTTCAGGCTGCGAAGGACATCACCAATCAGGGCATCATTCAGGGCAGGCAGTTCTTCCGCCACCATCACCAGACGCACATGCGCAGGGATGGCGATGGCGATTTCACCCTGCAACGCCGTCGGGCGACGCAAGGCCCACTGGGTGATACCCAGCTGCTGCAACTGCCAGTCACGTCGGGATGTCATAGCGAAAACTCCTGTCTCTCAGGCGCGCAAATATAGCAAATGTGTCGAAAGTGCGCCATCTACCTACTATAATCCCCGCCTGAGTTTATTGAGGAACAATTCATGTCTGCATTTACCCCGGCAAGTGAAGTCTTGCTGCGTCACAGTGATGATTTCGAAGAAAGCCGTATTCTGTTTGCCGGAGATATGCAGGATGACCTGCCCGCGCGTTTCGACTGTGCTGAAAGCCGTGCCCACACCCAATACTACCACCACTGGCAGGTGCTGAGCCGCCAGATGGGCGAGCGCGCACGCTTTAGCCTGGTGGCGGAACAGAGTGATGTCGCTGACTGCGACACGCTGATCTACTACTGGCCGAAGAACAAACCGGAAGCGCAGTTCCAGCTGATGAATCTGCTCTCTCTGCTGCCGGTCGGGTGCGATATTTTCGTGGTCGGTGAGAACCGCAGCGGCGTGCGAAGCGCAGAGCAGATGCTGGAAGCGTACGCCCCGCTCAATAAAGTCGACAGCGCCCGTCGCTGCGGCCTGTATCATGGTCGTCTGGAAAACCAGCCTTCCTTTGATGCCGGGACATACTGGGATGCGTATCAGCTTGATGGCCTGACCATTAAAACCCTTCCGGGCGTTTTCAGCCGTGACGGGCTGGACGTGGGCAGTAAGCTGCTGCTCTCCACGCTGACGCCGCACACCAAAGGCAAAGTGCTGGACGTAGGCTGCGGTGCAGGGGTACTGGCCACGGTGCTGGCAAGCCACTCACCAAAAGTCCGCCTGACGCTCTGTGACGTCAGCGCGCCCGCAGTTGAAGCCAGCCGTGCGACGCTTGCCGCAAACGGCTTCGAAGGGGATGTCTTCGCCAGCAACGTCTTCTCGGACGTTACCGGTCGGTTCGACATGATTATTTCAAATCCGCCGTTCCACGATGGCATCGAAACCAGCCTTGAAGCAGCGCAAACGCTGATCCGTGGCGCTGTACGTCACCTGAACAGCGGGGGGGAACTGAGGATCGTCGCCAACGCGTTTCTGCCGTACCCAAAAGTGCTGGATGAAACCTTCGGCTTCCATGAAGTTATCGCGCAAACAGGCCGTTTTAAGATCTACCGTACCGTGATGACGCGCCAGGCTAAAAAGTAATCCACGGGTATTGTTTGCCGGAGAAGTGCCATCCCCCTCCGGCCATTTTTGCAGCAATCAAAACAACGCGCGCATTTTTCTATTGACGTAAAGCTCAAAACATCTAGAATGCGCCTCCGTGGTTACGATACTTTTACAGTATCGATGGTATGCGAAGGTGGCGGAATTGGTAGACGCGCTAGCTTCAGGTGTTAGTGTCCTTACGGACGTGGGGGTTCAAGTCCCCCCCCTCGCACCATAAATCACGTTGATATTGCTCGCACTGGGCGAAGGTGGCGGAATTGGTAGACGCGCTAGCTTCAGGTGTTAGTGTTCTTACGGACGTGGGGGTTCAAGTCCCCCCCCTCGCACCAACGAGGCGATATCAAAAAGTAAGATAACTGTGCGAAGGTGGCGGAATTGGTAGACGCGCTAGCTTCAGGTGTTAGTGTCCTTACGGACGTGGGGGTTCAAGTCCCCCCCCTCGCACCAATTATCTTGCATCCCCTCTGAAGTCCTTCTTGCTATTCCCTGTTATTTCAAACTCATCAGTATCACCAGAATTCCACTGACCAGCGCGACGCATGATGGCAACAAAACAAAGTGCCGTAATTGCTTATGCCAGATCATCGCTGAGGTCATCAGCAGCCCTGACACAATGATGGCTTTCCAGAGATCAATGGAGAGATCGGCAAACATCAGACCGCCGAGGATGGCACCCGGCAGTAATACCCCCCAACCACTTCCTAACACCCGGTTCAACATGGTTTGCCCTTTCGAATCGATAATGATAACCAATATCATATGACAAGCATTATCATTTGTCAGCACCGATAATTAAAAACCGTGGCCGTTTACCTTTCCCGTAATGACAGGCATTGTTTAAGGTGATAAATTGCCCACCTGTTAACTACTCATAAAGTTTCTCTGATAATTACTCGTTGATTTTTTTGCTTCCATTATTGCGAAACAACACCCATTTATCTGTTTTAATTAAATTTTAATAAAAACGCACTACTATGACATCACAATCCTGGCGGTCTTTGGTCAACAGCAAATATCAATTATCGTTACGTTTATTTTTATTTTTGAACGCAACCTCAGCGGTGTTCTCGGTAACAAATCCGCTCTATTCTGTTCAGCTGTTATCTTTCCCCCTGCTGGCTATTTTTACGCTCAGCACCGGATTGCTGCTCTGGCACTGGCAAAAGTGTACCCGCAAGATAAATATTCCTGTGGTTTCAGCGATATTCGGTATTTTATGGGCCTGGCAAATCGCCTTAAAATTTTCGTTAATTACGCAGGATCGGGCGACATATTTGATCATGGCGCTATTAACGGTGCTTTTTATCGGTTCGCTGGCATTCGCCATTAATATCAAAGCGTTTACGCTCCACTCATTACCCGCATTTATTGTCTGCCTGTGGTTAAGCCCCTCTGAACACTGGTTGAGAATGATCTACTCTTTCATTCTTCCGGTCGTGGCTATCGGCGTTCACCACGTACTACAAAGACGTAACGATCGCTTCGCTCAGGAGCTCCTCTCCCGGTTACTGGAAGAACGAGAAACCCTGACCGATCTCAGCATGATGGATCCACTTACCGGCCTGTATAACCGTCGCGGCTTGCAAAGCCGACTGGAGAATCTGCCTGCGGTAGAGAACGGCGAACACTTTGTCCTGCTAATGGATATCGATCACTTCAAAGCCTATAACGACCACTACGGCCATATGATGGGTGACCAGGCGTTAATCCGTGTCTCGGCAGCCATTCGTGATGCCGTACGCTCGCGGGATATTGTGGCGCGGTTTGGCGGGGAAGAGTTTATGGTACTGCTGACGAACATCTCGCTGGAACATGCCCGCCAGACGGCAGAGCGCATTCGTCAGAAAGTGTACGACTTAAAAATCCCCCACATGTTCAATGAGCGCGTCGCGACTAACGTCACCATCAGCATTGGTATTGCCATTTTTGAGAATGAAGACGCAGAAGGCGCGCTGGAAAAAGCAGATAAAGCCCTCTACGAAGCAAAGCATCTTGGGCGGAATAACATTCTGCTCAGCGAAGAGCTACAGGCGGTTTAAGCACAGCATTCTCTCTCCAGGACAAAAGTCTTGCCATCGGTATGAGCAATAGTTAGGATTGGCAATCATTATCATTTAGATTTCTATCTATTATGGCCACTCATACCGTACAGACTGTTGACCCCCTCCTCTGGCGAGCCCGTCTCACCACGGGAGACTCTTCGCTTGCGGAAGCCATACGCGAAAAGATAGCGGCAACCCGTGCCCATCTGCTGGACTTTATCAAACTGGATGAGCCGCATCCGCACCACGCCATGACACTGGCACAGTGGCAGCAGCCGGCAAAACGCCAGTCGCTGCTGGCAACCTATTCTGACCATATCTATCGCAATCAACCCACCCTTACGCGGGAAAATAAGCCCCTGCTCTCTCTCTGGGCGCAATGGTATATCGGCCTGATGGCGCCTCCGCTTATGCTGGCATTGCTCACCCAGGAGACCATGCTGGATCTCTCCCCCGAGTATTTTCACGTTGAGTTCCACGAGACGGGGCGTGCGGCCTGCTTCTGGATCGATCTTCACGAAGACCCAACGGCCATGCATCTTTCTGCCACGCAGCGGATGGAGCGGCTCGTGACCCGCGCCCTGATGCCGGTAGTGAATGCTCTGGAAGAGACAGGTGAGATCAATGGGAAGCTTATCTGGAGTAATACCGGCTATTTAATCCACTGGTATTTGACGGAAATGAAGCCCCTGCTCGGTGATGAGAAGGTGGATGCCCTGCGTCAGTCCTTGTTCTTTACGAAACAGCTTGCGGATGGCCGCGATAACCCATTATTCCGTACCGTGGTGCCGCGTGACGGGCTTCTGGTGCGCCGCACCTGCTGCCAGCGCTATCGCCTGCCGGACGTTCAGCAGTGCGGGGATTGTACGCTGAAGTAGTCAGGACCGGCCTGATGCCCTCACCCTGGCCCTCTCCCACAGGGTTGAGGGATCCCCATAAATAATGCCTGCACAGACGGCCCCCTCTCCCTTTGGGAGAGGGCGGGGGTGAGGGGGAACATACGGCTGTGGAGGTCATTCCGTTCACTTTATGTTCCTTGCTACTCTGTAACGGCATGACTTGTGAACGTGCCAGGGTGGCTCAGTCGCCACCACCCTGGCGACCCGGGCTCCCGGCGGTAAATCGCCGCTTCGCGGTGCCTTCGGCTTATTCCTTCCGGCTTATCGGGGACGGGCGGATGTAACGTCCCTGTAAAGCCGCCCTCTCGGCGCATCCCTGCGCCTCGCCCCGGCCTGCAGGAAACGCCTCAGCGATTTACAGCCGGACCAGGGCATCGCTGAATGTTCTCAGTCATTCTGAGAGCAGCGTTATCGCTTATGGTTAAAAAATTACTGGGAAACCCTCAGCCCACAGGGAGAGGGAACAAACACTAAAAACGGCAACTTATGTTGCCGTTTTGCTTTTACCTAGGCCACCTGCTGATTTTCCGCTTCCGCATTACGCTGCGCTTCTTCCGCTTCCTGCTCCAGCAGCTGCTTCTCGTACACTTTAAAGAACGGGAAGTAGATGATGGCTGAGACACACGCAAGCACCACTACCAGAATGGCCGCGCGGAAATCCCAGCCCAGCGCCCATGCGGCGCCCACAGGTGCGGGTGCTGTCCATGGCACAACAGAGATCACGCGGCTTATCAAATCAAACTTCATTGCCGCCCAGGCCAGCACGGCGTTGACCATCGGCGCCAGCAGGAACGGAATAAAGAACACCGGGTTCATGACGATCGGCGTACCAAAGATGACCGGTTCGTTGATGTTAAAGATGCTCGGCACCACGCTCAGACGTCCGATTGAGCGCAGATGCGCTGAACGGCTGCGCAGGTAGCAGAACACCAGCCCCATTGTCGCGCCCGAGCCCCCAATCACGATAAAGAACGTCCAGAACGCCTCCATAAAGATATGGGGAAGAGGCTGGCTTGCCGCCAGGGCGGTCTGGTTAGCCCCGAGATTGGTCAGCCAGAACATCTGCAGCATCCCGGAGACAATTGCCGCCCCGTGGATCCCTGCGAACCACAATAAATGACCAATCAACACCGCCAGCAGGATGGCAGGCAGAGAATCCGCAGCGGAAACCAGCGGTTTGAAGATTGACATAATGGCCTGCGGGATCAGCATGCCAAACTGAGACTGAATCAACAAACTCAGCGGATAGAGCGTCAGTACAACCACCAGCACCGGGATCAGCAGATCAAAGGAGTTTTTGATCATCGGAGGAACCTGGTCCGGCAGACGGATACCGATATTGTGCGCTTTGAGGAAACGCATCATCTCAACGCAGTAGATTGCTACCAAAATCGCAGTAAAGATCCCCGTGCCTCCCAGGCTGTCTACGGGCAGCGTGCCTTTGGTCTTAGGTGCAGCCACCAACAGAAACGCCATCAGCGACAGCATGGCGCACATGAACGGATCTAACTGATGCGATTTCACATAGTGTTTGCCGAGGTTATAGGCAATGGCCGCACAAATATAGATGGACATAATGCCCATCGTCATATCGAACGGCGTCAGGATCTGGCCTTCAAATTGCTTTGCCATGTCCAGCCAGGCGCGCGCGAAGCCCCAGGTGGTGTCTGGCGAAAACGGTGGGTAAGCAAACACTAACAAAAATGAACCGACAATCATGAAGGGCATCGCGGAGATAAACCCGTCGCGGATAGCCATAACATGACGCTGGGAAGAGATCCGCCCGGCAATGGGACTGACGTAATTTTCAACGAAACGGAATATCAGATTAAACGCAGCATGGTTGGCAGACATAGCAGATCTCCTGTCAGACGTTCGATACGGGCGTTTTCACGCCACACGTTGTTCCATAAATCAGCTTCACAACCTTGCTGGCTCGTGTACCAGCGGTACTGCTCAGACGGAATGGCTTCATAATGTGCTCTTATTATTGGATACAGGGGACGTTACGTCCTCAGTATTAATCTCTGATTCACGCTCTGCAACCGGTTACTGTAACCGGTTTCCGTGAATGTGAAGGCGATCCAGAAATCGGCCATGTAGGATATTTGTTACTTAAGAGATATTTACAGCAGATAAATTCTTATGACAGATTACGCAGGATATTTGTCAGGAGGAAACAATGAGTTTGCAGTCTGTACAGCAGTTTTTTGCCGACAACGCGCCGGATATAGAAATCATTGAACTGAGTCAGAGTACCGCGACCGTTGCGCTGGCTGCTGCCGCTCATCGCGTTGAGCCGGGACAAATCGCCAAGACGTTATCGCTAAAAGTAAAAAATGAGGTGATTCTGGTAGTGGCGAAAGGCGATGCGCGTCTGGACAACAAAAAACTGAAAGATACCTTTGGTGCAAAAGCGCGCATGCTCAGTAGTGATGAAGTGGTGACGATTACAGGCCATCCCGTCGGGGGAGTCTGTCCGTTCGGGCTGGAAAACCCACTTTCTGTTTACTGCGATATTTCGTTAAAACAGTACGCGGAAGTGCTGCCCGCCGCAGGTGCCATCCACAGCGCCGTGCGCATTTCTCCAGACCGGATGGCTGAGCTGACGTCCGCAAAGTGGGTCGATGTATGCATTTAATTGATGTGCCAGAATGTATCTGGCGCATCAAAAAATCACCGATTATAAAAATGCCGGCGAGCCCGACACCGAACAGCGCATGTCTCTTGCCGGAAGATGAGTAAGAATATCCGCCGCATCAAGCAACCCTACGTCAGAATTCACCCCCAGTTTCACCATCGCATTAAACTTGTGCGCGCGGATGGTTTTAATATTGCGTTCAAGTTGTGTCGCGATTTCAGGAATGGAAAACCCGAAAGACATATACCGCAATATCGCCCGCTCCGTTGGGCTTAACAATCTGTTTTGATTGACATACCAGTGGTTCAGCATATTGTCATTGATATGATGCGTCTCTCTCAATAGCACCACCAGCTCCTCCTGCAGGTGGCTCAGCGGTACCGATTTACTCACAATGCCATGCAGACGAGAAGGCGACAGATGGCTTATCAGGCGCGCTTCCATGTCATCAGACGCAAGTACAATTCGCTGAATATCGCTATGGGTGAAAGCGAGATCCCGCAGGGAAGCCAGGCAGTTACGACGCTCTTCACGCGCATCCGAGAGCGAATAGATCACCGAGAAAAAAGAGATATTGGTCAGCGCCTTTTTAAAGCTTTCGAACTGACTGAAGAGGTGCAGTCGATAATGGCTGAGCATCGGCATCGCAAAAAGATGCTGCAGCCCAATGGCACTCATTGTGCAATTTTCGATGACAGCGATATGTCCTGGTGTATCGGTTTTTTCCATTCCTCATACTCTCCATAGGCTGACATTAAACTCAGCTCTCTCATTCCCTGTGCACTGTTAATCCAGGCGTACATATCGGCATTGCTGCGCAGCGACAACCGTCGCATCGCACTGTTTTTCTGCGCACTGATTGTTTTGTTGCTTTTCTTGAGCAAGGTAGCAATTTGGTTAATTCCCCAGCCCTTACCTAGCAGGCGTAACACTTTGCGTTCAGAGTGGGTCAGCGCAACAAACGGTTCGTCTTCGGTTTCCGCCTCGGCGGGTTCAGGAGACAATAACGTCTGGCTTATCCGCTCCGCCCGCTCGCTACCTGCACGAATAGCATTAATCACGCCTTCAATCGGTTCCATTTCTGAAAGCAACGTGCTTTCCGGGCGCATAAGCAGTTCCACTGCAATGGGATAAAGGGGACGAGAGACCATAAAAATCCAGTGAATATCCCGGTATTGGTTCAGTAAGTTGTAATATTCTTCTAACGTTCCCCGGGGTTTCCTGTATTCACCTGAAATATCAGCAATAATGACATTAGCCCGGCGAAGCTGAAGTAACGTTAACTCCTGCAGCGAACGACAATAAGTCAATTCAAATTCTGGGAAATGGTTTGCCATAACGCTGCCTAACCCGTTTTGCATAACGGGTACCCTGCTAATAACTACGCCATGTTTACCATTCAATGACAACATAGACCCTCCGTGTCCATTTTTCATTTGATGAGTAGCGTCTAAACGCATCAAGATTTATGTTTTTTCGTCCCTGAGTGTAGACTGATTAATACAAGCAGAAGATGAGATATGTTCTTAGCTTAAGAAAGGCCTAAAACAACGCTAATATCTCACAAAGCGCAATTAAATTTAATTGCAAGAGCATTAAAATAATGAAAATATAAAATAAGAATAACTTAATATAAATATTCTATATTTCGAATCATATAAATTCATCGCATTTATATTTAAACCTCATTCTCTTTCGCGAACCGGGCTGCAACTGTTTGCAGGAATCTTGATCTGACCCAGAGCAAGGGATACCGCACTCTGTGCTAAAAGTAAGCATCAGGGGCCAACAGGCAAGCGACTCACCAACACTTCGGGACACTACATGCAGGCAGAAATATCGATGCAGCGTGCCACCACGCGGCTGTGTATTCAGTGCGGACTTTTCCTGCTCCAGCACGGGGCGGAAAGCGCCCTGGTCGAGGAGCTTTCGACGCGTCTGGGGCTGGCATTGGGGATGGATAGCGTCGAAAGCGCGATTTCATCGAACGCTATCGTGCTGACCACCATCAAAGATGGCCAGTGCCTCACCTCTACCCGTAAAAACCACGACCGCGGCATTAATATGCATGTGGTAACCGAAGTGCAGCACATCGTCATTCTGGCTGAACATAAGCTGCTCGACCTGAAAGAGATAGAAAAACGGTTCAACCAAATCAAACCCCTACGTTATCCTCGCTGGCTGGTGGTGTTGATGGTGGGGTTATCGTGCGCCTGTTTTTGTAAGCTCAATAAAGGGGGCTGGGACGGCGCGTTCGTGACCTTCTGCGCCAGCAGCATCGCCATGTATGTGCGCCAGGTACTGACGCACCGGCAGTTGCACCCACAAATTAACTTCTGCATCACCGCGTTTGTTGCCACCACGGTGTCGGGGCTGCTGCTGCGCCTGCCGCAGTTTGCCAACACGCCCACCATCGCCATGGCCGCCAGCGTGCTTCTGCTGGTTCCGGGCTTCCCGCTGATTAACGCCGTTGCCGATATGTTTAAAGGGCACATCAATACCGGTCTGGCGCGCTGGGCGATTGCCAGCCTGCTTACGCTGGCAACCTGTATCGGCGTAGTGATGGCCATGACGCTGTGGGGGTTACGCGGATGGGCGTGATAACGTTTCTGCTGGCACTGATGCAGGACATGATCCTGGCCGCCATTCCCGCCGTCGGCTTTGCGATGGTCTTCAACGTCCCGCAGCGCGCTTTGCCATGGTGTGCGCTGCTGGGCGCCATCGGTCATGGCTCGAGAATGATCATGATGACCGCTGGTTTTAACATCGAGTGGTCAACTTTTATGGCCTCCATGCTGGTCGGCAGCATTGGTATTCAGTGGTCGCGCTGGTATCTGGCGCACCCTAAGGTGTTCACCGTCGCGGCCGTCATCCCGATGTTCCCCGGCATTTCAGCCTATACGGCCATGATTTCAGCGGTAAAAATCAGCCACTTTGGCTACACCGAGCCACAAATGATCCTGCTTCTGAGCAACTTTCTTAAGGCCTCATCTATTGTTGGCGCACTCTCTATCGGGTTGTCGATCCCGGGGCTGTGGCTTTACCGCAAACGCCCGCGCGTTTGATGTTTGTGTTATTTCGCTGCCATGGGGATAATCTTTCTATTCCGTTTAGTGACGATAAGGAAAGGATGTGGCAAACCCTGGCAGCGAACTCCCTGAGCACAGTGAAGAATCCAGCCTGAAGGAAAAAATCTTTCAGAGCGCTATCGCCCTTTTTGCCGAATATGGGTTGAACGGCGCCCGCATGGAGCAGATCGCAGAGAAAGCAGGCACCACTAAACGGATGGTGGTTTACCATTTTAAGAACAAAGAAAATCTTTACCTTCTCGTTCTTGAGTACGTCTACACCCGGATCCGCGCCAGTGAAAAAGCGCTCAGCCTTGCAGACATACCGCCGGTTGAAGCGCTGGTGCACCTGGTGGAAGCCACCTTTGACTACCACGCAGACCACCCGGATTACATTCGTATTATCTGCATGGAGAACATGCAGCGTGGTCGCTTTATGCAGCAATCCAGCTACCTGCGCCAGGTCAACCGCAGCGCGCTCGACCTGCTCGACGATATCCTGCGGCGCGGAAAAGAAAAGCAGCTGTTCAGCCAGTCGGTTGACCCGCGGGATCTTCACCGCCTGATCAGCAGCTTCAGCTTCCACTATGTTGCCAACAGCTACACCTTTACGCTGCTGTTTGAAGAGGGAGCAGACGAGCAAGCTCAGCGCCAGCACTACCGGAAAATGGCCGTTCAGGTGGCGCTTCGTTATACCTGCCCATAAAATTGCTTGCAATTATATCGCGCACTATCTATATTCAACTCATGAACGCAAAAACGAACGACACCACCAACGCGCTTCTGCTGGATAACCAGCTCTGTTTTGCCCTCTATTCGGCAAACCTGGCGCTTAACAAGCTGTACCGGCAACTGCTGGCGCCGCTTAACCTGACCTACCCGCAATACCTGGTGATGCTGGTACTGTGGGAGCAGGATGACATTACGGTGTCGGACATCGGTGAGCGGCTGTTTCTTGACTCTGCTACCCTGACGCCGCTGTTGAAGCGTCTGGAAAGCGCCGGGCTGATCAACCGTCAGCGTTCGCGTAAAGACGAACGCCAGGTTGCCGTCACGCTGAGCGATGCGGGACGTGAGCTGCAGCAGCAGGCCTCCGGGATCCCTCACGCGGTGGGATGCGCAGCGCAATGTGACACTGACACCATGCTGGCACTCAAGCAGCAGCTTGAACTTTTGCGACATCAGTTACATCACGCGTAAGGCTATACTTTACGCGTATTTATTTATCCAAATACATCGTGCGCTATTTAATAGCACACACTAACGTAAGATGAGGAACCTGCCATGTCTTTAGAAAAAGTTGTCTACACTGCCAAAGCAAAAGCGACCGGAGGCCGTGACGGCCGCGCAACCTCTTCCGATGGCGTCCTGGACGTCAAACTGGGTGTGCCAAAAGAGATGGGCGGCATGGGTGGCGAAGTGACCAACCCTGAACAGCTGTTTGCTGCCGGCTACTCTGCCTGTTTCCTGGGGGCGATGAAATTTGTGGCTGCGCGCGACAAATTTACGCTGCCAAAAGAGGCCTTCATTGAAGGTGAAGTGGGAATTGGTCCACTGCCAACCGGTTTTGGTATCGAAGCCAAACTGAACATTCACGTTGAAGGTATGGATCCTGCAGAAGCCAAAAAACTGGTGGATGCCGCGCACATTGTGTGCCCGTACTCTAACGCGACCCGCGGCAATATCGACGTGACCCTGAATATCATCGCGTGATAAATGCCTGATGGCGCTGCGCTTATCAGGCCTACGACTGTAGCCCCGGTAAGCGCAGCGCCACCGGGGAAATCCCCTCCATTCCCTCATCCTCTCTGTGCTACCATAAGCCCATATCACGCCCGTAGTAATCAGTAGAGAAAGCGTTATGTCCTCCAGAATTCTGACCACCAGCATTGCTGGTATTGATGCCTTTATGCGCGATCCCCGCGGTGTGTTGACGCACGCCGAAGGCGGAACGCTAGCAGTGTTGGCCGACAACGCCCCGGCGTTTTACGCCATCACCCCGGAGCGTCTGGCGCAGCTTCTGGAGATAGAAGCGCGGTTGTCGCGCCCGGCAAGTGACGTCACGCTCGATAACCAGTTCTTTGAAGAGCCGGGTAACGCTCCCGTCACGGTGCCGATGGGGAAATTTGCCCTGTACGCGGGCTGGCATCCGGATGTGGATTTCCAGCGGCAGGCGGCATTGTGGGGCATTGCGCTGACGCAACCGGCTACCCCTGAGGAGCTTGCCGCCTTTATTGCCTGGTGGCAGGCAGAAGGCAAAGTCTTCACCCACATTCAGTGGCAGCAAAAGCTCGCCCGCCATCTGCAAATTAACCGCGCCAGCAATAATGGCCAGCCAAAACGCGATATCAACGCTTTTTCAGAACCGGATAAACAGATCCCTAATGGATTCCGAGGTGCGAAATGAAAAACGTCGGCGACCTGATGAAACGACTGCAAAAGATGATGCCAGCCAATGTGAAGCCTGCCTTCACAACGGGTGAAGAACTTCTGGCGTGGCAAAAAGAACAGGGTGAGATCCGCGCTGCCGCCCTCGCCCGTGAAAACCGGGCGATGAAAATGCAGCGTACCTTTAACCGCTCCGGTATTCGCCCCCTGCATCAGAACTGCTCATTCGATAACTATAAAATTGAGACCAACGGGCAGATGAACGCCCTGGCCGCCGCCCGGCAGTACGTGGACGAATTCGACGGCAACATCGCCAGCTTTATCTTCAGCGGTAAGCCCGGAACCGGTAAAAATCACCTGGCCGCCGCCATCTGCAACGAACTGCTTCTGCGCGGGAAATCGGTGTTAATCATTACCGTGGCCGATATCATGTCTGCCATGAAAGATACCTTCAGCAACCGTGAAACCAGCGAAGAGCAGTTGCTTAACGATCTGAGCAATGTGGATTTGCTGGTTATTGACGAGATCGGTGTTCAAACCGAATCCCGCTATGAAAAGGTGATCATTAACCAGATTGTCGATCGCCGCTCTTCTTCCAAGCGTCCCACCGGCATGCTGACCAACCACAATATCGACGAGATGACCCGCTTACTGGGCGAGCGCGTGATGGATCGCATGAAGCTGGGCAACAGCCTCTACGTCATCTTTGACTGGGAAAGCTATCGCAGCCGCGTCACCGGTAAAGAGTATTAAGACAGTTCCAGGAATCGCCGCCGGAGCGGAGGTATATACTGGACCCCTTCCGGCCCAAAACGGACCTTTTTGAGAAAGCCATTATGAAAAAACAGATTCTTTTCAGCACACTTTTAGGCGCCCTGCTGGTCACCGGCATGGCCCATGCCGCGTCATGGCAAGAGTCCCTCTCCAGCGCCGCCAGCGAACTCACCAAAGAGAGCGGCAGCACTCAGGGCGGGCTGTCAGCCTCTTCCCTCACCAGCCTGCTGGGCAATAGCTCCCAGAGTCTGAGTGCCGGCACCATGAACAACGCAGCAGGCATCCTGGAATACTGTGCGAAGCAAAAGCTGGCTTCCGTGACCGATGCGCAAAATGTGAAAAATCAGGTGCTCGGTAAGCTGGGTCTGGACACCCAGGAGCAGAAAGCCGACACCAACTACATGGACGGCATTCAGGGTCTGCTGAACGCGCAAAATGGTCAGCAGCTGAATCTGAGCACCCTTGGCAACTCATCTCTGGCGAAACAGGTGAAAACCAAAGCCTGCGATCTGGTGCTGAAACAAGGCGTTAATTTCATCTCCTGATCGGCCCCATTTCCTGCCACAACACGCCGCGTTTAATACGTTAGTCTTGCAACGCGGCGTGAAACCGGCATTTTCCCCTTCTGCCCTCGTCTCAGCATCCGTACAGCAGGATGCGACCGCCTTCAAAAAAACGATTTTCTAAACCAATTCCTAACAACGGCACACTTTCGTGACACTAAAATTGCAGCTTAGCGACATCGCCATTACATTGTATTACCCAAAAAATAATCAATTAGCCAGCGAAGCACCTGGCGTCATGAGGATATGCTGTTGTCAGAGTTAATGTCCCTTGCCCTTTTTCTGGCCTCCATCGGCGTTTACGCCTGGAAAGCTGGCCGTAACACCTGGTGGTTTATCGCCACGCTGGTGGTGCTCGGCATTTTTATTGTTTTAAACATTACGCTCTACGCCAGCGATTACTTTACCGGAGACGGGATAAACGATGCGGTGCTCTACACCCTGACCAATAGCCTGACGGGCGCGGGCGTGGGTAAATATGTCCTCCCCGGTCTGGGCCTGGTGCTGGCGCTGGTGACCATTTTTGGCGCGCTCGCCTGGGTGCTGCGCCGCCGCCGTCATCTTCCGCACCACCATGGCTACAGCCTGCTGGCGCTTTTCCTTGCGCTGGCCTCCGTGGATGCCAGCCCGGCATTTCATCAGATCACCGAGCTGGTGAAATCCCAGTCGCGCGACGGTGACCCGGATTTCGTGGCGTACTATAAAGAGCCATCGAAAACGATAGCCAACCCGAAGCTTAATCTGGTGTACATCTACGGCGAGAGTCTGGAGAGGACCTATTTCGATAACGACGCCTTCCCGAACCTGACGCCGGATCTGGGCGCGCTGAAAAACGAAGGCCTCGACTTCAGTCACACCATGCAGCTGCCCGGCACCGACTACACCATTGCCGGAATGGTCGCCTCCCAGTGCGGCATTCCTCTGTTTGCCCCCTTTGAAGGCAACGCCTCAGCTTCAATGTCGAGCTTCTTCCCGCAGAATATTTGCCTGGGCGACATCCTGAAAAACTCCGGTTACGAGAACTATTTTGTCCAGGGGGCCAACCTGCGCTTTGCCGGGAAAGATGTGTTCCTGAAATCACACGGGTTTGATCATCTGTACGGCTCAGAAGAGTTAAAAACGACCGTCGCCGACCCCACTTACCGCAACGACTGGGGCTTCTACGACGATACCGTGCTGGAGGAGACCTGGAAAAAATTCGAAGAACTGTCCCGCGCCGGGAAACGCTTCTCCCTCTTTGCCCTGACGGTAGATACTCACCATCCTGACGGTTTCGTCTCGCGCACCTGCAAGCGCAAACGCTACGACATTGACGGAAAAGATAATAAATCCTTCAGCGCCGTCACCTGTAGCCAGGAGCATATCGCCGCCCTTGTTCAGAAAATCAAAACCTCACCCTGGTTCAAAAACACGGTGATCGTGGTCTCTTCAGACCATCTGGCGATGAAAAACAGCGCCTGGGATCAGCTGAACAAACAGGATCGCAGCAACCTGTTCTTCGTTCTGCGCGGCGACAAACCGCAGCAGGAGGTAATCGCCACCAAGCGTAATTCGATGGATAACGGCGCCACGGTGCTGGATATTCTTGGCGGTGACAACTTTATTGGCCTGGGCCGCAGCACGCTGTCGGGACAATCGCTGTCCGAAGTGTTCCTCAACATGAAGGAAAAAATCCTCGCCTGGAAGCCGGATATCATACGTCTGTGGAACTTCCCGAAAGAGATGAAAGACTTCACTATCGATCAGGATAAAAAAACGATCGCCTTCTCAGGCAGCCACTTCCGGCTGCCGCTGCTACTGCGCGTGTCGGATAACCGCGTTGAGCCGCTGCCTGAAAG
This sequence comes from Enterobacter cloacae complex sp. 2022EL-00981, assembly GCF_028737495.1. Lineage (NCBI taxonomy): Bacteria > Pseudomonadati > Pseudomonadota > Gammaproteobacteria > Enterobacterales > Enterobacteriaceae > Enterobacter > Enterobacter cloacae complex sp. 2022EL-00981. The sequence goes on along the minus strand of NZ_JAQZRK010000036.1, from coordinate 11,893 downwards.
CGAATACTCGGCGCCGCTGCGCTTCCAGCTGGCGGAGTTTGCCCCGCGTGATAACTTTGTCTGGGTCGATAAGTGCTACAAAATGGGCCAGCTCTGGTCGCCGCCGCTGGCGCTGTCGACGGACTGGTGCGTCTCTCAGGGGCAGCTTGGCGGGGAGCAAACCGTGCAGCACGTAGATAAGCCAGTATGGAAGGGCAAAACCGCCTTCAGGGATACGGTTATCGATACCGCCCGCTATCAGCGCAACATTGATATGCTGAAAATCGTCGACAACGATATTCGTTATAAAGCCGACAGCTTTATCTTCAACGTCGCCGGTGCGCCGGAAGAAGTTAAACAGTTCAGCGGTATCTCTCGTCCGGAGTCCTGGGGTCGCTGGTCCAACGCACAGCTGGGCAATGAGGTAAAAATTGAGTATGCCCACCCCTTGCCGCAGAAATTCGATCTGGTGATCACCGCCAAAGCGTATGGCGCTAATGCTAACCGCCCTGTTCCGGTACGGGTGGGCGACAGCGAGCAGACGCTGACCCTTGGCAACGAAGTCAGCACCACCACGCTGCATTTCGATAATCCTTCACGGAGTAATACCCTGGTGATTGTGCCGCCAGAGCCGCAATCTACCAATGAAGGCAATATTCTCGGTCACTCACCGCGCGAGCTCGGGATTGGCATGGTCGAAATTAAAATCGTGGGTAACGCAGGCTAATGCGTGTCGGCCTTAACATCACCGTTCGCCCAACACGCCCCGGTGACGTCACCGCCCTGCCCGCCATAGAACGCGCGGCGGGCGAGCGTTTCCGGGATTACCCGGAACTCGCCTGGCTTGCAGAGGGCGAGGTCATTTCCGCTGAGCAGCATCTCGACTACGCCGAACGCGGACTGAGCTGGCTGGCGCTGGCCAACGACCAGCCGGTCGGTTTTATCCTCGCAGAATTGCATGCTTCGTCGCTGTTCATCGTGGAGCTTTCGGTGCATCTGGACTGGCAGGGAAAAGGGATCGGCCGACGGCTCATCGCCTGTGTCGCTGACCAGGCCCGCAAAAGGGGGCTGGCATCGCTGACGCTGACAACCTTCCGGGACGTGCCGTGGAATGCGCCGTTCTATGCGCGGCTGGGGTTTGAAATGATAACGACGCTGACACCTGAACTGCGTGAAAAACGCGAAGAAGAGACGGCGCACGGTTTAGCGTATGACGCTCGCTGTGCCATGCGCCTGCCTCTGTAATATCGCCCGACGGCGCACCGTCATTGCGTAGGCCGGGTAAGGCGTAGCCGCCACCCGGCACCACGCACGGCGTTAGAAGGTTTCCCAGTTATCGCCCGCATCCGCGGTCGCCGGTTTACGCATCACCACCGGTGCAGCAACGCTTTTGGCAGCGGCAAACTCACGTGCTTTCATCTGCTCCTGCTGAATACGGAACACCGCGACGGCCTGCGTCAGGCGGCTCGCCTGCTCTTCCAGCGCCGCAGCGGCAGCAGCAGACTCTTCCACCAGCGAGGCGTTCTGCTGAGTCACGCGATCCATCTCCGCCACCGCCAGACCAACCTGATCGATACCGCGGCTCTGCTCATCAGAGGCAGAGGCGATTTCGCCCATGATATCGGTCACGCGGGTCACCGCATTAACGATTTCACCCATCGTTTCACCGGCGCTTTCCACCAGCGTTGAGCCCACTTCCACACGACCGACGGAGTCTTCAATCAGGCTCTTGATCTCACGGGCAGCCTGGGCACTGCGCTGGGCCAGGTTACGTACTTCACCTGCCACGACCGCGAATCCGCGCCCCTGCTCACCCGCACGTGCAGCTTCAACCGCCGCGTTCAGTGCCAGAATATTGGTCTGGAAGGCAATACCGTCAATCACGCTGATAATATCGGCAATTTTCTGCGAACTGCCCGCGATGTCGCGCATGGTTTGCACCACGTTATCCACCACTTTCCCGCCCTTCTGTGCGGTTTCAGACGCGCTCAGCGCCAGGTTGCTCGCCTGGCGGGCATTTTCGGCGTTCTGCTTCACGGTCGCCGTCAGCTGCTCCATGCTGGCTGCGGTCTCTTCCAGGGAAGCGGCCTGCTGTTCAGTACGGGAAGAGAGATCGTTATTGCCCATCGCGATTTCGCTCGCGCCGCTGTAGATGGCGTTTGCGCCGTTACGCACGTCACCAACGGTACGTACCAGTTCGCTCTGCATATGACGCAGCGAGTCGGCCAGTTCACCCATCTCGTTAGCGCCTTCCACTTCAATGCGCTTCACCAGATCGCCGCTGGCGATATGGCGGATGTTGTCGATGAGACGGGTCAGCGGAGAGATCAGCGCCTGCTTGATACCCAGCCACACGCCCACGATGACCACCAGCACAACGATCAGCACGCTGATCAGCACCCAGATCGCCTGGCTGTAAGAGCTGTTGCTGTTTTCCACCGCCATCTGATACAGCTTGTCGTTCTGCAGCAGGTAGTTCACATACTGCTTCTCAAAACCATCCTGATAGCTCTGGGTAGGCTGATCGAAGAAAGCGTTAATTTTGCCTGCCCCCAGCAGTTGAATCAGCTCCGCCAGCGCGCCGTGATAAATATCGTAGTTACGCTTAATTTCCATCGCTTCAGCGTCGCTCTGACGCGGATCGCGCGGCAGGGCTTCGTAGGCAGCCCAGTTTTTTTCCGCCTGTTTCAGTGACACAGAGGCAATTTGCATCAGATCGTTCACGGTCGCGCCGCTGCCGATATTGTTCTGATCCATCATGTAGCGGATGCCCGCGCGGTTCAGGGTGTTACGGGTTTGCAGCAACGCCACCCAGCTGGCGTTCAGCGTGGATTGTTGCTGGCGAATGGTTTGCAGGACGGTGAAATTCTCTTTGTCATGCTTCAGGGCATTGAAGAAAAGACCACCGGAGGTCAGTTGTAAAAGGCCAAATATCGCTAGAACCAGCATTAAGCTGGTGACAATCTTGATACGGTTTAACATGTTTTCTCTTCCTTCAGACAGATACAGAATTTTCGGCCTGGAAAGGGAAAACTTTACGAAAATCATCCTTTAATTTGTGGTTTTTACTCTTCGTCACGCGCTGCGTTATGGCGGTTTCCCAGCGCGATAAACTCCTCAAGCAGCGCCGTCAGCTGTTTCATCTTCTCCGGCGTATATTCCGCCTCTATTTGCTGGTACGCCTCTTCCACCTGCGCCTGGGCGTGCTCATACAGCGCGTTGCCCTCTTTGGTCAGCGACACGTACAGCTTGCGCTGGTCATTGACCGGTTTTAAGCGCAGCACCAGACCGTCGCGCTCCATGCGCGTCAGAATGCCCGTCAGGCTCGGGCGCAATATGCAGGTCCGAAACGCCAGATCGTGAAAATCCATCGAGGGATGTTCAGCCAGCACTCGCACAATGCGCCACTGCTGCTCGGTCAGGTTATGCCGCTTCACAATCGGTCGGAAGTAAGACATCGCCGCTTCCCGCGCCTGCAACAGGGCGATAGTTAAAGAATCATGCATAGCCACTCCCGCTTATTGTTAACAAGTAAACAATTCAAAATCGCTGTTTTAATCAACTGCTTTTTGACCATCGAAAAGTCTAACAGAAACAACAGCACTTTATTAACACGATGATAAATATATCATTTTAAACGAAAATGTAAATTTATTGTTATTCATATCACAAATATTTCACTTCTGATTGCGAAATAATCAGCAAAAGCATAAAACCAAATCATTAACATATTAACAAAATCAACGCCGGCGTTCCGGCCTGAGGAGTATGTCAATGAAAGGTACCGTTTTTGCCGTGGCGCTGAACCACCAAAGCCAGCGCGACGCCTGGGCTGAGGCGTTTGAAAAAGCCCCCTACAACACCCCGCCAAAAACCGCGGTGTGGTTTATCAAGCCACACAACACGGTGATCCGCGCAGGTGAACCCATCCCGTTCCCGCAGGGTGAGACGGTGCTGAGCGGCGCAACCGTCGCGCTGGTGGTGGGCAAAACGGCCAGCAAAGTTCGCGTGGAGGACGCAGCGGCCTACATCGCCGGGTACGCGCTGGCCAACGAGGTAAGCCTGCCGGAAGAGAGCTTTTATCGCCCGGCAATCAAAGCCAAATGCCGGGACGGGTTTTGTCCGCTGGGTGAGCTGGTCGCCGTCGACAACGTGGATAACCTGACTATCATCACCGAAATCAACGGCCGCGAAGCGGACCACTGGAACACCGCCGGGCTACAGCGCAACGCCGCCGAACTGCTGAGCGCCCTGAGCGAGTTCGCGACCCTGAATCCGGGCGATGCGATCTTGCTCGGCACGCCGCAAAGCCGCGTCGAGATCCGCCCGGGCGATCGGGTACGCATTCTGGCGGAAGGGTTCCCTGCACTGGAAAACCAGGTGGTGGATGAACGCGACGTTGCGATGGCTCAGGGCGCGCACCCTCACCCTACGCTGTTCGCCCTCGGCCTGAACTACGCCGATCACGCCAGCGAGCTGGCATTCACGCCACCGACCGAGCCGCTGGTATTTATCAAAGCGCCCAATACCTTCAACGGCGACAACCAGACCTCGGTACGCCCGGACAACGTTGAGTACATGCACTACGAGGCGGAGCTGGTGGTGGTCATCGGCAAAACCGCGCGTAAGGTCAGTGAAGCCGAGGCGATGGATTTTGTTGCGGGCTACACGGTCTGTAACGACTACGCCATTCGCGACTATCTCGAAAATTACTACCGCCCGAATCTGCGGGTCAAAAGCCGCGACGGGTTAACCCCCATCAGCCCCAACATCGTGCCAAAAGCAGCCATTCCCGATCCGCATAACTTAACCCTGCGCACCTTCGTCAACGGTGAATTACGTCAGGAAGGGACCACGGCGGATCTGATCTTCAGCATTCCATACCTGATTGCATACCTGAGCGAATTCATGACTCTGCAGCCGGGCGACATGATCGCCACCGGCACGCCAAAAGGACTGTCCGACGTGGTACCGGGGGATGAAGTGGTGGTGGAAGTAGAAGGCGTGGGTCGCCTGGTAAACCGGATTGTGAGTGAGGAGACGGTAAAATGAAAAAGATTAACCACTGGATCAACGGCAAAAACGTGGCGGGAAGCGACTACTTCCACACCACCAATCCGGCCTCCGGCGAGGTGCTGGCAGAAGTCGCCGCCGGCGGGGAAGCGGAAATCCATCAGGCCGTGGCGGCAGCAAAAGAGGCTTTCCCAAAGTGGGCCAACCTGCCGATGAAAGAGCGTGCGCGTCTGATGCGTCGCCTGGGCGATCTGATTGACCAGAACGTGCCGGACATTGCCGCGATGGAAACCGCCGACACCGGCCTGCCCATCCACCAGACCAAAAACGTGCTTATCCCGCGCGCCTCGCACAACTTTGAGTTCTTCGCCGAAGTGTGCCAGCAGATGAACGGCAAAACCTACCCGGTTGACGACAAGATGCTGAACTACACCCTGGTGCAGCCGGTGGGCGTCTGCGCGCTGGTGTCGCCGTGGAACGTGCCGTTTATGACCGCTACCTGGAAGGTCGCCCCATGCCTGGCGTTGGGGAATACCGCCGTGCTGAAGATGTCTGAACTCTCGCCGCTGACCGCCGACCGTCTGGGCGAACTGGCGCTGGAGGCGGGTATTCCGGCGGGCGTGCTGAACGTGGTGCAGGGCTATGGCGCCACGGCAGGCGATGCGCTGGTGCGCCATCACGACGTGCGGGCCGTCTCCTTCACCGGCGGCACCGCCACCGGGCGCAATATCATGAAAAACGCCGGGCTGAAGAAATACTCCATGGAGCTGGGCGGCAAATCCCCGGTGCTGATTTTTGAAGATGCCGACATTGAGCGCGCGCTGGACGCCGCCCTGTTCACCATCTTCTCCATCAACGGCGAGCGCTGCACCGCGGGCTCGCGCATTTTCATCCAGCAGAGCATCTACCCGGAATTCGTTAAACGCTTCGCCGAGCGCGCCAACCGCCTGCGCGTGGGCGATCCGACCGATCCGAACACCCAGATTGGCGCGCTGATTAGCCAACAGCACTGGGAGAAAGTCTCCGGCTATATCCGCCTGGGCATTGAGGAGGGCGCGACCCTGCTGGCGGGCGGCCCGGACAAACCGGCCGACCTGCCTGCGCACCTGAAAGGCGGTAACTTCCTGCGCCCGACGGTGCTGGCGGATGTCGACAACCGCATGCGCGTGGCGCAGGAGGAGATCTTCGGCCCGGTAGCATGCCTGCTGCCGTTCAAGGATGAAGCGGAAGGGCTACGCCTGGCCAACGACGTGGAGTACGGCCTGGCGTCGTACATCTGGACCCAGGACGTCAGCAAAGTGCTGCGTCTGGCGCGCAATATCGAAGCGGGCATGGTGTTCGTGAATACCCAGAACGTGCGCGACCTGCGCCAGCCGTTTGGCGGCGTGAAGGCCTCCGGCACCGGGCGCGAAGGCGGCGAGTACAGCTTTGAGGTGTTCGCGGAGATGAAGAACGTCTGCATCTCCATGGGCGACCATCCGATTCCAAAATGGGGGATCTAAAATGGGAAAGTTAGCGTTAGCGGCAAAAATCACGCACGTACCGTCAATGTATCTCTCTGAGCTGCCGGGTAAAAACCACGGCTGCCGTCAGGGGGCCATCGACGGGCATAAAGAGATCGGCAAGCGCTGCCGCGAGCTGGGCGTCGATACCATCATCGTCTTCGACACCCACTGGCTGGTGAACAGCGCCTATCACATCAACTGTGCGGACCATTTTTCAGGCATCTACACCAGTAACGAGCTGCCGCACTTTATCCGCGACATGACCTACGACTACGACGGCAACCCGGAGCTCGGGCAGCTGATCGCCGACGAGGCGGTCAAGCTTGGCGTGCGCGCCAAAGCGCACAACATCCCGAGCCTGAAGCTGGAGTACGGCACGCTGGTGCCGATGCGCTACATGAACGCGGATAAGCACTTCAAAGTGGTCTCCATCTCGGCGTTCTGCACGGTTCACGACTTCGCCGACAGCCGCAGGCTGGGCGAGGCCATCGTCAGCGCCATCGAAAAGTATGACGGCACCGTGGCGGTGCTCGCCAGCGGCTCGCTGTCGCACCGCTTTATCGACGACCAGCGTGCGGAAGAAGGGATGAACAGCTACACCCGCGAGTTCGACCGCCAGATGGACGAACGGGTGGTGAAGCTATGGCGCGAAGGCCAGTTCAAAGAGTTCTGCAGCATGCTGCCGGAGTACGCCGATTACTGCTATGGCGAGGGCAACATGCACGACACGGTGATGCTGCTGGGCATGCTCGGCTGGGACAAATACGACGGCAAGGTTGAATTCCTCACCGAGCTGTTCGCCAGCTCCGGTACCGGCCAGGTTAACGCCGTTTTCCCGCTGCCCGCGTAAGGAGCCACCATGCCGCATTTTATCGCTGAATGTACCGACAACATCCGCGAGCAGGCCGACCTGCCGGGGCTGTTCGCCAAAGTGAACGAGGCGCTGGCCGCCACCGGCATTTTCCCCATCGGCGGTATCCGCAGCCGCGCCCACTGGCTGGATACCTGGCAGATGGCGGACGGCAAGCAGGATTACGCCTTTGTACATATGACGCTGAAGATTGGCGCCGGGCGCAGCCTGGAAAGCCGCGAGGCCGTGGGGGAGATGCTGTTTGCGCTGATCAAAGCGCATTTTGCCAACCTCATGGCCGCCCGCTATCTGGCGCTGTCGTTTGAGCTCGACGAACTGCACCCGACGCTCAATTACAAACAAAACAACGTACACGCGTTGTTTACGTAATACCGTCCCCTCTCCCTTTGGGAGAGGGTTAGGGTGAGGGGAAATCTCTGCGGCCCGATGCCTCCACCCCGTCCCTCTCCCACTGGGAGAGGGAGAAAACAAACATAAAACAGGATATCGCCATGCTCGACAAACACACCCATACCCTGATCGCCCACCGCCTGCATCAGGCGGAGCAGTCCCGGGAGCAGATCCGCGCGATCTCGCTGGAGTACCCGGAGATCACGATTGAAGACGCCTACGCCGTACAGCGCGAATGGGTGAACCTGAAAATCGCCGAAGGCCGCGTGCTGAAAGGCCACAAGATCGGCCTCACCTCAAAAGCAATGCAGGCCAGCTCGCAGATCAGCGAGCCGGACTACGGTGCGCTGCTGGACGATATGTTCTTCCATGACGGCAGCGACATCCCCGTCGATCGCTTTATCGTCCCGCGCATTGAGGTGGAGCTGGCCTTCGTGCTGGCAAAACCGCTGCGCGGACCGAACTGCACGATCTTCGACGTCTACAACGCCACAGATTACGTGATCCCCGCGCTGGAGCTGATCGACGCCCGCTGCCACAACGTTGACCCGGAAACCCAGCGCCCGCGCAAGGTGTTCGACACCATCTCCGATAACGCCGCCAACGCGGGCGTGATCCTCGGCGGCCGTCCGATTAAGCCCGACGAGCTGGATCTGCGCTGGATCTCCGCCCTGCTCTATCGCAACGGCGTGATCGAAGAGACCGGCGTCGCCGCGGGCGTACTCAACCACCCGGCTAACGGTGTGGCGTGGCTGGCCAACAAACTTGCCCCCTACGACGTGCAGCTTGAGCCAGGGCAGATCATCCTTGGCGGTTCGTTTACCCGTCCGGTCGCGGCCAGCAGAGGCGATACCTTCCACGTGGACTACGGCAACATGGGCTCCATCAGCTGCCGCTTTGTCTAGGAGATAACCATGCAAAACGCATTCAAAACGGCGCTGAAAGCCGGAAAACCACAGATTGGTTTATGGCTGGGGCTGACCAGCAGCTACAGCGCTGAACTGCTGGCGGGGGCTGGCTTCGACTGGCTACTGATCGACGCCGAACATGCGCCGAACACCGTGCAGACCGTCTTAACCCAGCTGCAGGCCATTGCCCCTTATCCGAGCCAGCCGGTCGTCCGCCCGTCGTGGAACGATCCGGTGCAGATCAAACAGCTGCTGGATGTGGGCGCGCAAACCCTGCTGGTACCGATGGTACAAAACGCCGAAGAAGCCCGTCTGGCGGTCCGTTCCACGCGCTATCCGCCTGCGGGTATTCGCGGCGTGGGCAGCGCCCTGGCGCGGGCCTCACGCTGGAACCGCATCCCGGACTACCTGCACCAGGCCAACGACGCCATGTGCGTGCTGGTGCAAATCGAAACCCGTGAGGCGCTAAAAAACCTGCCGCAGATCCTGGATGTGGACGGCGTCGACGGGGTGTTTATCGGCCCGGCGGATCTGAGCGCCGACATGGGCTTTGCCGGTAATCCTCAGCACCCGGAAGTGCAGGCGGCCATTGAACAGGCGATCGCGCAGATCCTGAGCGCCGGCAAAGCGCCCGGCATCCTGATGGCCAACGAGCCGCTGGCAAAACGCTATCTCGAACTCGGTGCGTTGTTTGTCGCTGTCGGCGTCGACACCACCCTGCTCGCCCGCAGCGCCGAAGCGCTGGCGGCACGTTTTATCGATCACCCGGTTACGTCAGTTAATAACAATAAATCCGTCTACTAAACGTAAGATCTGGAGCGCACCATGACGACCTCTACCCTGCAAGATAATAAAGCTGTTGAACATCGCGTTATAAATAAGCTGTTCCGTCGTTTGATCGTGTTTCTCTTTATCCTGTTTGTCTTTTCGTTTCTCGATCGCATCAACATCGGCTTTGCCGGGCTGACGATGGGCAAAGATCTGGGCCTCACCTCCACCATGTTTGGCCTGGCGGCGACGCTCTTTTACGTCACCTACGTGCTCTGCGGGATCCCAAGCAACATCATGCTGGCGAAGATCGGCGCCCGGCGCTGGATCGCCGGGATCATGGTGGTGTGGGGGATCGCGTCCACCTGCACCATGTTCGCCACCAGCCCGGAAACGCTCTATGTGCTGCGCATGCTGGTAGGCATTGCCGAGGCTGGCTTCCTGCCGGGGATTTTGGTCTATCTCACCTGGTGGTTCCCGGCCTATCACCGCGCCCGCGCCAACGCACTGTTTATGATTGCCATGCCGGTAACCATGATGCTCGGCTCTATTCTTTCCGGCTACATCCTGGCGATGGACGGGCTGTGGAATCTGAAAGGCTGGCAGTGGCTGTTTCTGCTGGAAGGGTTGCCGTCGGTGGTGCTCGGCGTGGTGACCTGGTTCTACCTTAACGACACCCCGGATCAGGCCAGCTGGCTGGATGATGAAGAAAAGCAAACGCTGAAAACCATGATCGCCCGTGAGCAAGAGCTGGCGGTGACGCATGCCGCCACGCCGCGTTCAACGCTGCGTGAAGTCCTGACTCCGGCGGTACTGCTCTATACGCTGGCCTATTTCTGCCTGACGAACACGCTGAGTGCGATCAACATCTGGACGCCGCAGATCCTGCAAAGCTTCAACACCGGCAGCAGCAACATTGTGATCGGCCTGCTGGCGGCGATCCCGCAGTTTTGCACCATCCTCGGCATGATCTGGTGGAGCCGTCGCTCCGACAGGCTGAAAGAGCGAAAAAAGCACACCATCCTGCCGTATCTCTTCGCGGCGGCGGGATGGATGCTGGCCTCGGCCACCGATCACAGCCTGATCCAGCTGCTTGGCATCATCATGGCCTCAACCGGATCGTTTACCGCCATGGCGATATTCTGGACCACGCCGGATCAGGTTATTAGCCTGCAGTCCCGTGCGGTGGCGCTGGCGGTGATCAACGCTATCGGCAACGTCGGATCCGCTGTCAGCCCGCTGCTGATCGGCATTCTGCGTGATGCCACCGGCAGCTTCAGCTCCGGGCTGTGGTTTGTCGCCGGGCTGCTGGTGGTGGGCGCGCTGGTGCTGACGCGGATCCCAATGACCCGCCAGGAGAGCCTCGGGCGCGATCCGGGGATGGCGGCACAGAAGATCCACTGAGGAGGAGCTATGTGCCAAAGCCCCGTCGCCAATATCGATATCAGCAAAGAGTACGACGAAAGTCTGGGCACCGACGATGTGCACTATCAGTCGTTCGCCCGCATGGCGGCCTTTTTTGGCCGCGACATGCAGGCGCATCGTCACGACCAGTATTTTCAGATGCACTTTCTTGATACCGGGCAGATAGAACTCCAGCTCGACGATCATCGCTACTCGGTGCAGGCTCCGCTGTTCGTCATTACCCCGCCGTCGGTCCCGCACGCGTTTATCACCGAATCCGACAGCGATGGTCACGTTCTGACGGTACGCGAGGATCTCATCTGGCCGCTGCTGGAGGTGCTCTACCCCGGCACGCGAGAAGCGTTTGGCCTGCCGGGTATCTGCCTGTCGCTGGCCGATAAGCCCGACGAGCTGGCGGCGCTCAGGCACTACTGGCAGCTGATTGCCAGGGAATCCACCGGGCAACTTCCTGGGCGCGAGCATACCCTGGTGCTGCTCGCGCAGGCGGTCTTTACACTGCTGCTGCGTAACGCCAGGCTCGACGACCACGCTTCAGGCGGCATGCGCGGTGAGTTAAAACTGTTCCAGCGCTTTACCCAGTTGATTGACACCCACTATCACCAGCACTGGACGGTGCCGGACTACGCCTGTGAACTCCACCTGACCGAATCCCGCCTGACCGATATCTGCCGCCGCTTCGCCAACCGTCCGCCGAAGCGGCTGATCTTCGACCGCCAGCTGCGCGAAGCCAGACGGCTGTTGCTCTTTTCCGACAGTACGGTCAGCGAGATTGCGTGGCAGTTGGGCTTTAAGGATCCGGCCTATTTTGCCCGCTTTTTCAATCGCCTGACGGGCTGCTCGCCCAGCGCGTATCGGGCGCAGAAAGTACCGGTTTCCCCTGTTCCCCTCACCCCTGCCCTCTCCCAACGGGCTGAGGGTTCCCCAGAAAAATGAAAAGCACGATGAAGTGTGATCTACTGGTTGCGCTAACAAATCAGAAGAGACCTCATCGTGCCTTTACAAACAGTCTGCCAGAAATTTTTCTCCGCGTCTTT